>JAKSUE010000199.1 GCA_024409165.1 archaeon | reverse complement strand
GTATAACTTAATATTCATTAATTAGTTTAAAATTAGTAGAAAATAAAGAAAATTAGAATTTTTTTAAAAGAGTAAATAAAAGTTTGAAGACAATATATTAAATTAGGTAAGGTATATTATTTAACTCTTAATATATTTTTTCTTTTACTCTTTTAAAGTATCTTATTTGTTTTATTTATTTTATAAGTTTTCCTAATTACTTTTAATTACATTCTTTTTAATATAATATTGATTAAATATATTAATCATATAATAAAAAGTTGTTATTGTGATTTTTTTATGGTTGTTTCTGGTATTAGTGAAATTAAAAAATTAGTTGAGAAGTTTGATAGTAATAAACATATTTACAAAAGTAGTTCTTATAATGAAGAGAATACTAAAATAGAGTTTATTAATCCTCTTTTTAAAGCATTAGGTTGGGATATTCACAATGAAAAGGGTTCTTCAGTAAGATTTAAAGATGTGGTATTTGAAGATACTATACATATTAATGGTAAATCAAAATCTCCTGATTATAGTTTTCGTTGTGGTGGGCAAAAAATGTTCTTTGTTGAAGCTAAAAAAACCAATGGTTAATATTAAACAAGATAAAAAAGCTGCATTTCAAATTAAAAGATATTGTTGGAGTGCTGATTTACCTTTGTGTATATTGACTAATTTTGAAGAATTAGCTGTCTATGAAAAAACTAAACCCAATAAAAATCATAATGCAAGTATTGGCAGAATTAAATATTATAAATATACTGATTATGTTGAAAAGTGGGATGAAATAGTTAGTATATTTTCTAAAGAAGCTGTAAGAACTGGAAAATTTGATAATTTCGTAACTGGACATCAAGGAATTAAAAAAGGAACCTCTGAAGTAGATGAGGAGTTTCTTAAAGAAATTGAGAACTGGAGATTAATACTTACAAAAAACATATCAAATAGGAATAAAGAATTACCAATTGAAAAGTTAAATCATGCTGTACAATTAACTATTGATAGGATAATTTTCTTAAGGATTGCAGAAGATAGAGGAATTGAAAAGTACAAGCAATTGAAAGATCTACTTGAGTTATCAAATGATAATAAAGATGAATATCCAGTTTATGAAGGTTTTATTGAAATTTGTAAGAAGGCAGATGTTAAATATAATAGTGGTTTGTTCCATTTTAAAGAAGAAAAAGGAATTAGTCTTAGTGCTGATGAATTAACTCCTAATTTAAAAATTGATGATGGAACATTTAAACAAATTTTTAAGAATATTTATTATCCTAATTGTCCTTATGAATTTAGTGTGCTTCCTACTGAGGTTCTTGGAAATGTTTATGAGCGATTTCTTGGATCTAAGATTAGATTAACAAAGTCTAATAAACCTAAAATTGAGTATAAATCTGAAGTTAAAAAAGCTGGAGGAGTTTTTTATACTCCTCAGTATATTGTTGATTTTATTGTGGAAAATACTATTGGTGTGCTTTTAAAGGGTAAAACTCCTAATCAAGTTAGTAAAATGAGATTTGTAGATCCTGCTTGTGGTTCTGGAAGCTTTTTACTTGGAGCATTTCAATGCTTAATTGATTGGCATATTAAGCATTATTCTGGTCTGAAAAAACCACCAAAAGATGTTATTTATACAGGAAAAGATGGAATCACCAGATTAACCGTTACAGAGAAGAAAAGAATTGTTTTAAATAATATTTATGGTGTGGATATAGATCCACAAGCTGTTGAAGTGTCTAAATTATCCTTACTCCTTAAAGTGCTTGAAGACTCTAATAAAGACGAGCTTGAAGCACAACAAAAGCTTTTCCAAGAAAGAGCATTACCCTATCTTGGAGATAATATTAGATGTGGTAATAGTTTAATTAATAGTTTTATGTTAGATGGTTGTGATTTTGATATAGATAAAATAATTGAATTAAAGCCGTTTAATTGGGAAAAGGAATTTTCAGAAGTGCTTGAAAGTGGTGGATTTGATGCAGTTATAGGTAATCCTCCATATGTTAAAGAATCTACAAGTAAAGAATCATTTGATGGGTTAAGAAAATCTCCTTATTATCAAGGAAAAATGGATTTATGGTACTTCTTTGGATGTGCTGCTTTAGATTTAGTTAAAGATAAAGGTTTAGTTTCATTCATTGCAACTAATAATTGGATTACTAATTCTGGAGCTTCTAAATTCAGAAATAAAGTTAATGATAATGCTAAATTTAAGTTATTTGTTGATTTTGGTAATTATAAAGTTTTTGATACTGCAAGTATTCAAACTATGATTTATATTATGCAAAAAAACTCTTCAGATAACAATTATTCGTTTAATTATGCAAAACTTTTAGAAGATAAAATATCTAAAAAACAAGTTAATGAATTTTTACATTCTAAAGACACTGTGAACTGTTTAAGATTTAAAGCAGCATTTAATAGAAAAGATAATAAAGATAGTTACTTTAACTTCATGGAAAAAGATTTATCTAAGTTGTTAGATAAAATTGAAAGATCTGATAATGTTATTAGTATGGATTCTAATGAATTATCTCAAGGTATTGTGTCTCCACAAGAATTTTTAATTAAAAAGACAGCAAATTCATTAAATAATGTTTATCCTATAGGCACTGGGGTATTTGTATTAAGTGATGAAGAATTAAATAGTTTAAATTTGAGTGATGAAGAATTGGAATTAATTAAACCATTTTATACTACTGAAGAATTAATTAGATATTATTCTAATCCTAAAAATAAAAAGTGGATTATTTATACTAAATCTAATATTAATAAATATATTAAAAATTATCCTAATATTAAAAATCATTTAAATCAATTCAAGAGAATTATTACTTCAAGTAATAAACCTTATGGGTTGCATAGAGCTAGAAGAGAAAGAATTTTTACTAGTGAGAAAATTATTGTAACTAGAAAATGTGCAGTTCCTACATTTTCTTATGCAGATTTTGATGCTTATGTGTCTCAAACATTTATGGTAATTAATTCTGAAAGATTTAATCTAAAATATGCTACTGGAATTTTAAACTCTAAATTAATTCAGTTCTGGCTTAAATATAAAGGAAAAATGCAAGGAAATAATTATCAATTAGATAAAGAACCTTTACTTAAAATTCCCTTAATTTTAACTAATAATGAACAAGAAAATAAATTAATTGATTTAGTTGAATCTATAATTGATTTAAATGAAAGATTAATTTCCTCTTCAAATTCTAATCAAAAAAGAATTTTAGAAGATCAAATTGAAATTAAAGACAATAAACTAAATCAATTAGTTTATGAATTATATGAATTAACTGATGAAGAGATTGAAATTGTGGAAAATAGTTTAATGAATTAATGT
>JAKSUE010000198.1 GCA_024409165.1 archaeon | reverse complement strand
TAATTTTAACTTTTGTTTATTTAATGTGATGTTATTTTTATTCATTTATGATTTTATTAAGGAATTCTTAATTATAATTTTAGTTCTTAATTTTTAGTTAATTTATTTAAATTAAACTTTCAATTAATTTTTATTTTTCATTATATTCTGTATAATATATAAAATTATAAATTGCCTATTTTGCGTTCATTTTTATTAAATATTGATTTTAAGACTTATTTAAGCATATTATATAATTTTTGTAAAAACTTCTTGCTTAATTTATTTCAATATCTTTTATTGAACTCCTATTTTTTATTAAAAATTTTTATGTAAATATAATAATTGATTATATGTTATATGACTGTAAATCTTATTTATTGAGTCATATAACTTATTTAATATCTTTTAATAAGTATAGTAATATGATAAATTGTCTTTGTACTATTTTGTACTGAATTTATCTTTTTATAATATATGAATAATAATTGATAAATATCATTTGTATATGATTTTTAGTATCTACATAATATTATATTTATTATAATATATAAATTATTTTATATTTATCAAAATTTATCAATTTTTTTCATATTTTATCAAAATCTTTTTATTTAATACTATACAAATATTAAATTAATTAAATATAATTTTAAATTAATTTAAATTAAAATTTAAATATTATTGAGGTGTTAATTTGGCAAAAATAGATCCTATTAAAATGGTTAGAAAATCTTCAAAATCTTCAAAATCTAATTCTTTTAAATCTTCAAAATCATCTGAATCTTCAATATCTGAATCAGTAAATGCTGAAAATATGAGTTTAGATGAATTATCTATTAAAAAAGGTGATTTTTCTATTGAGGATTTAAATGATAATGGTGAAAATAAAGATAAATATATTAAATTAAAGAAGATTTTAGAATCTTCATCTACTTGCCAAATTTCTGATGCATTTTCTGGTGTTTCTGGTCGTAATGGTGTTATAGTTGGTTTAAAAGCTATGAATAGAAATAAAGTTTATGGTAGAATTGTCACAGCTAAAACTAACTGTGATGATTGGGGTACTAGTTTACTTGCTATGGATCAAGCTAAACCAGGAGATGTTTTATTCTTATATTGTTATGGTGAACGTGCATCTGTTTGGGGAGAATTAGCTTCAACTTCTTCTCAAGAAAAAGGAATTGCAGGAACTGTTCTTTATGGTTATGCAAGAGATATGGATGCAATTATTGATTTAGATTATCCTGTTTATGCTTTAGATTTCTGCCCTAATGCAGGTAAACCTTCAGCTTTAGGTGAAGTTAATGTTAATATTGAAATAGATAATCAAATAATTAAACCTGGAGACTTTATTTTTGGAGATGAAAGTGGTGTTGTTGTAATCCCACAAGAATTCTTTGAAGATGTTATTATAGCTACTTATAATATTAAAGTTAAGGAAAATAACATTATTAAACAACTTAAAGCAGGTAAAACATTATCTCAAATAGTTGGTTTAGATAAATAATTTAATTTTTATTATTTATTTTCAAATTCCTTAATTTTTAACTATTTTTTAGCTATTTTTTTTACCCTATTTTTTTAAATTTTAATATTTTTTAATTCTTTAATTTTCATTATTTATTTTAAAATTCCTTTATTTTAGTTATTTTTTATTATTTTTTTTAGATTTTTCATGTTTTTTAATATATAAAGATAACGAAACATTTATATACTATTGTTGTACTAATATATATTGTACTATTATCTATTTTTAATATACTGGTTAGAGTGTTTTTATGAAATTTTTAGGAAATATTTTACATCTTGCAAACTCTGGTAAGTTAATTGTAAAGACTGATAAGACTCCTCCTGCAGGGGCTTTTGTTTTTACTAATGATAAAAATAAAATTGGTAGAGTTGGTGGGATTTTTGGACCAGTTAAAAACCCATATGTTTCTGTAAATCTTTATAGATCAGTTAATAAAAGGGATCTTGAAAATAGATGTGGTGAGAAATTATTTGTTTCTACTAAGAAAGAAGATAAAGAATTTAAGAAATCTAAATCTAAGAGAAATAATAAATCTAAAAATTCTAAAAATTCAAGGTCTTCTAAGTCTTCTAAATCTAATTCTAAATCTAATAGTTTTGGAAATAATAAGAAGAATAAAAATAGAAGAAACAAAAATGGCAAAAACACTAAATCTTCTAATAAGAAGAATGACAGAAAAAATAAAAAACGGAGAGGATAGCACGGCAAATAATTTCCCAGATGAGATACCTAGAAGAGGTGCTCAAAATAATATACCAAGAAGAGGTATGCAACAAGATGCTCCTGCTGTAGAAAAAACAACTAAATGTCCAGAATGTGGTTCTGAAGATTTAATTGGTGATTATGAAAGAGCAGAAGTTGTTTGTGCTAACTGTGGTTTAGTTATTGATGAAAATCTTGTAGATATGGGTCCTGAATGGAGAGCATTCGACCATGAGCAAAGAGATAAACGTACTAGAGTAGGTGCTCCAATTACTTACACCATCCACGATAAAGGTTTAAGTACTATGATTGATTGGAGAAACAAGGACATTTACGGAAGAGACATTCCTGCAAGAAACAGAGCTCAATGGTACCGTTTAAGAAAATGGCAAAGAAAAATCAGAATCTCTGGTGCTACAGAAAGAAACTTAGCATTTGCATTAAGTGAATTAGATAGGGACTCTTCAAGATTAGGTCTTCCAAGAAGTGTAAGAGAAGCTGCTTCTGTTATTTACAGAAGTGCTGTAGAAAACAAGCTTATTCGTGGTAGAAGTATTGAAGGTGTAGTTGCTGCTTCATTATATGCAGCATGTAGACAATGTAAAGTACCTCGTACTTTAGACGAAATTGCAGAAGTTTCAAGAGTAACTAAAAAAGAAGTTGGAAGAACTTACAGATTCTTAACAAGAGAATTAAATATTAAGTTACCACCTACATCTCCTGTTGATTATGTTCCAAGATTTGCAAGTGAATTAGGTTTATCTGGTGAAGTTCAATCTAAATCTATTGAAATTATTGAAAAAGCAATGGAAAAAGGTTTAACTTCAGGAAGAGGACCTACTGGTGTAGCTGCTGCTGCATTATACATTGCATCTGTACTCTTAGGTGAACGTAAAACTCAAAGAGATGTTGCAGAAATCGCTGGTGTAACTGAAGTTACTATCAGAAACAGATACAAAGAATTAACAGAACAACTCGAAATGGGTGTAACTTTATAAGTTAATTCATAATTTAAAAAAATTTTAATATATCTATTAATTTAATAGATATATTCTTTTACTATTTTTTCTATTTTTTATTAATATTTACTAATATTTACTAATATTTACTATTTT
>JAKSUE010000197.1 GCA_024409165.1 archaeon | reverse complement strand
CTTTGTAAACTAAACCTTTTTTACCATCAGCAGTTACTTCAGAACCTTCTTTTAAGGTAGAAGTTGCATTTCCAGTACCTACAACACAAGGAATAGCTAATTCTCTTGAAATAATAGCTGCGTGACAAGTTACTCCACCTTCATCAGTTACAATACCATTAGCTCTTTTCATAGCAGGTACCATATCAGGAGTAGTCATGTCTACAACCATGACATCACCATCTTGGATTTTATCAAGTTCATCAAGGGAATTTACAATTTTAACAGTACCAGATGCTAAACCAGGACTTGCACCAAGACCTCTAATTAAAACTTCTAAATTAACATCACTTTCTTCAGATTCTTCATCTTTTCCGAGAGTAGTGATTGGTCTAGATTGTAATAAGAATAAGTTTCCATCATGGAATGCCCATTCAGTATCTTGAGGTTGACCGTAATGAGCTTGTACTCTTTTACCCATTTCAACGAGTTCAATTAATTCGTCATCAGGTAAAACTCTTTCTTTTCTTAATTCTTCAGGAACTGGAACTTGTACAGAGGTACCTTCTTCATCATTAGCAAACATGGTTTTTTTATCACTGATAACAACATTTACAATTTCATTGTTGTCTTTATTTACAACATAGTTATCAGGAGTAACAGTACCACTTACAACAGATTCACCAAGACCCCATGATCCTTCGATTAAAGCAACATTTTCTCCAGTTGATGGGTTAACAGTAAACATAACTCCAGCTTTATCAGAGTCAACCATTTGTTGAACTACAACAGCAATGTAAACTTTGGAATGTTCAAAGTCATTTTCTTCTCTGTAGAAGATAGCTCTTGCTTCAAATAATGATGCCCAACATTTTCTAACATATTCAATTACTTGGTCAATACCTTGAACGTGTAAGAAAGTATCTTGTTGACCTGCAAAAGAAGCTTCAGGTAAGTCTTCAGCAGTAGCAGAAGAACGAATAGCTACATCTGCACCATCATCCTCGCCAACTCTTAAAGAAAGTTGATTATAAGCTTCGATAATCATGGTTGAAATATCTTCAGGAATTGGAGTTTCAACAATGATTCTTTTAATTTCTTCAGCAGCTTCTTGGAGTTGTTTAGTGTTATTAATATCAACTTCTTTTAAAATATCCATAACACTATTGAAAATTCCAGTGTCTTGCATAAATTTATCGTAAGTTTCTGCAGTTACTACAAATCCTGGAGGAACAGGAATTCCAGCTTGAGTTAATTCTCCTAAATTAGCTCCTTTTCCACCAGCAATACCGATATCGTTTTTAGTTAAGTCTTCAAACTTTATAACATATTTCATATTTTTCCCTTCTTCTAAAACCAAAATTTTAACAATGAAAAAATCATATGTTTGGATAAAATAAAAAAAGTCCAAATAAAATAAAAGTAAAAATAAAACAAAGAAAAATTAAAATAAATGAATTAAATCATCTATTTAATTAATTCTTCACCTTTTTCAATAACAATTCTACAAGGAACAGGTAATTTCATACCAGCTCTTTTTAATGCAGTTTTAGCTGCTTCGAAGTTTTTAGGTTCTACTTCAATAGACATAACTTTTTGGTTAGTTTTTACAAGTGCTTCTACACTAATAGCTTTACCGAAAGCGTTTCTCATACCACTTTGTACCCTATCCGCACCTGCACCGGTAGCCATTGGGTTTTCTCTTACAATGTTGTGAGGGTATACTCTTAATTTTAAGTGGTAACCTTGTCTACCAGCAGATCTTTGCATAAATCTGTTAGAAGCAACCCTAGCAGCTTCTAAAGCATTATGTCTAATTTGAGCAGGTTTTTTAACAGCTAAAGATACTCTTACTGGGAAATCTTCAGATAAATTACCCATATCATATTGAACAATTCTTGAATTTGGTGTTTTTCTAATATATTCTCTTCTTGAATAAGCACGAACCATTAATAGTCCTCCATATAATCATAAATAGGAAATAAATTCCAAATACAACTTTAAAATGAACAACCATTTTAAAGTTGATAAATAATTTCTATCAGAATAATTAATAATAGCCATTCTAAGTACAATCCCATATTAAGAAAATATAAGCTATAATTATATCCTTATTATCATACTTAAGCTAATATATGTGATTAATTTACAACACATAATTATTATAAAATCTTTACTAAATTTTTCATCAATTTTACAAATAGATAGAATAATAATATACAATAAAACACAATAAAAAAATATAACATAAAATTAATAACTAATATTAAATAAAATTTAAATAAAAATTACATTAAAAATTAAATAAATAAAAGTCATTAAAGTCAAATAGTTAATGTATTAAAGAGGATAATATGAAAATAAAAGCAAATATCACAATAGAATATAAAAATTCAGATTATAGTGAAATATCTTATAAATCACTTGAAGTAGATAATGAAGGGTTTGTAGAATCTGAATTAAAAGATAATAAAATTGATTTTAAAATTGAAAGTGATAGTTTAGGTAGTTTTTTAAATACAGCAGATGATTTAATTGCTTCTGAAATACTTATTGAAGATGTTTTAAAAAATACTCAAAAATAAGGTATTATTTAAAAATATAAGGACACTACTAAAAATAGAATAAACAATAAACTAATAATAAACAAATAAAATAATAAAATAATAAAATAATAAAATAAAAAAGAGAGTTAGAGAAAATATAAAATTTTCTCAATTAATAATTTATTTAATGTAATAAATTACTCATAAATAAACTTGGATTTTGTATTAAGCCCATAATTGCATCCATAACAGTTGAATAGGAAGCGCTTAATGCAAATAAATAAATTATATAGAATACTACAACAATTATCAAGATAATTAAGATAACAGTTAAAATAATTTCAACGGTAGTAAAACTATTGTCTTTTTTAGGAGTCTCAGGATAGTGCATTTTTTGAATGTCATCTAAATTTTGAGGAGCTCTTCTACCATAATCATCATAATCTCTTGGATAATCATCATATCTTCTTTGACCAGAAACTCTCATGTTTTCTGCATCTAATTTTCTTTTAATTTCTTCATAAGACTGACCATGTCCTCTAGATTGCTGATGTACAGGAACAATGTAATCATCTTCAATATATTCACCTTGATAAACAGGTTCTACATACTGATTATTAACAGGTTCTCTATATTGATTTCTTGGAGCGTTATATTCAGGTTCTACATACTGATTATTAACAGGTCCTCTGTATTGAACATTTCTCGGTTCACTATAAACTGGTTCAGCATACTGATTATTAACTGGCTTTTCATATGTGTCTACTTCATCATAATAAATATCATCTAAATATTTTTCATATTTAGACTCAAGATCAT
>JAKSUE010000196.1 GCA_024409165.1 archaeon | reverse complement strand
ATTATTAAAATAATCTTTTTCAATTTCATAAAGCATTGCAACATCAGCAGGAATATCCATATTTAAACTGATGTTATAATTAGCTATTGAAGAATATCCAAATTTAGGATAATAATTTTTATGACCTACAACCAAAATTCCTTTAAATCCCATATTTTTAGCAATATTATGACCTTCTCTAATTAACTTAGATCCTATACCCTTATTCTGCATATTAGGAGATACACAAACTGGAGCTAATGTTAATATATCATCAACACTGCCATCATTCATTTCAAATTTTAATTTAGAAAATAAAATATATGCCACAATTTTCCCACTTACTTCAGCAACAATAGATAAATTAGGAATAAAATCATCAGTTCTTCTTAAATTTTTAACTAAATTAACTTCTTCTTGATTAGAAAATTCTTGAGATTTAAATGACTCAGTGATAACATCATAAACATCAGGAATATCTTTTTCAGTTTCTTTTCGAATAATTAAATCCATAAAAACACCAGATAAAGGGATAAAAAAAGTAAAAAAATAAGTGAAATAACTAATCAAATAATGATTTAGCTATTTCTAAGGATTCTTCTTTTTTGGTGTGTAAGTCTTCGAAGAAGTCTTTCATTAATTCTGCTGTGTGGACTTTACAGTGGCCACATAGGAGAGTTCCGTTAAGACATTCTTCTCTGATTTTATTGAGTTCTTCATCATCATCTACTAAGTGATAGACTAACATTTCATAGATAACACAGGTATCAGGTTGGCCTCCTAATTCTTTTTGTTCTTCTAAGCTTTCTCTTCCACCTGTTTTTGCAGATTTTACTTTCTTTTCTGCTTTTTTAGGGGTGTCATTTAAGTAAATTGCAGTTTTTGGTTTACTACTTGACATTTTATCTCCTGTTAGGCCTGTGAGGAATCTGTGATAGGTAGATGCTGGAGCTATGAATCCAAATTCTTCACTTAATTTAGCTGCAATATCTCTGGTTAATCTAAGGTGAGGATCTTGGTCAATACCTACAGGTACAATAACTTGTTTAGGTCCTCCGTATTCTTCTGTTTGAGGGAGTAAGATATCTGCTACTTGGATTAATGGAGCATAAAGATGAGCTAAATTAGTACTTTTATCAAATCCATAAATCGCATTTAAATTATTGAAATTAACTCTTTTAGCTATTTTATAGGTTAATTCATTAAGAGTTCTGTTTTGTGATTGTAAATAAACATTAATATTATCATCTGTTAAATCAAGGCCTAATGCAATGTAGTTAGCTAAGTATTCTTCAATAGCTATTCTTTTACCTTCTTCAAAACTCATGTTTCTTGCAGCATAGGATTCCATATCTGCAATAGCTAATGAAAGTTGACCTCCTTTTTTAAAATACCATTTGAGTTGGTCAATAACCATTTTATGACCAATATGCATTTGTCCACTTGGCATCATACCAGTCATTACTGCAAAATCTTTCTTATTATTTACAAGAGGAACAATTTTATCAAAGTCCCTATGTCCAAATATAACTCCTCTTTCCATTAAAGGAAGAGGATCTTCAATAGTATCTAATACATCTGAAAATTTTTTTATACCAAATTGATTAACTAATTTATCATAATCTAAATCAAATGATGCCCATGGATCAATCATAAAATCACCTTTAAAACTATAACATCAATTAAATAAAATGTTTGTTTAATATTTCAATACTTTAACAATAAAGAGTATAAGAATAATTAAGCTACTTTTAATTAAATAGCTATTAAAAATATGATCGGAAATCAGACCATTATGGTCTAGTCCATTCTACATTATAATATGTAATATCTAAATCATTATCAACAACAGCAAGTAAAAGTTTTTTATTGACTCCGTGAGCTACACGAATATAACTTGAAAAATCTAATACTTTAACATCATGAGTTTCATATAAAACTTTTACAAGATAATCAGAGTGTCCTTGTCCAGGACCTCCTCCACGTTCATAAAGTCTAAATTCAGAACCATACTTAAAACCAGTTTTTATGATATAACCTCTATCTTTAAGGTCTCTATAAACAATATACTTACCATAAATGTTTTCATTTTTAAGTAATTCCCAAATATAAGCAATTTCACATTTTTCATCATTTTCATAAATGTCAATACGATTATTTTCCATTAAATAAGTTGCTTCAATAAGAGAAAGTTCTAACATTTCTTCAGATAACTTACCAAAACCACTTTTTTGATTAAAAGAAATAGGTTTTTTATTACCTTTTTCAATTTTAATAGTTACAATACCATCACATAAGTCTCCACGCATTTAAACACCTATAAAATAATATATTTGAATTTAAGTATTGAAAAATATAAATTTTAATATTTAATATATTTCGATATTTTTAATATTTTTAACAAATTTATAACACTTTAACAAAAATATTATTTGCTAAAGATTTATCAATATCAATAATAGAATTATTAATTTCAATAGTTATAAAAGAATCAACATTTTTTACTTTAATTACAGATCTTCTTTTAAGACCTAATCCTTTTGCAAGATTATATGAATTAGAACTACATCTAATAAATAATATTTCACCTTCATCATCACAATCTAACTGAGAAATAGATAAAAGATTATGTTTTCTAATTGGAATATCTTCAATATCTAATTTACTATTTAAACAGTTTTCACAATTATCAAAATCAAAGGAACATGCTGGAATTAAATGATTATCCGGACAAGTATCTGGATTATTTAATAAATGACATAAAGCGCGTTCAGCTTCATCAGATAAAGAGTGTTCCATTTCACATGCTTGATGGTGAATATTTTCTTCTTTAATTTTTAAAACATCTTTTAAGAATCTTTCAAGAATTCTATGTTTTCTAGTTATTTTTTGAGATACTTTCATACCTTTATCAGTTAATAATGCACCTTTATATGGAGTATATTGAATATAACCTAAATCTTCAAGTTTTTTAAGCATTTGAGTTACACTACCTGGTGCAATAGATAATTCTTTAGATAAGGTAGTTGTAGAAACAAAATCAGATTTATTTCCAAATTTATAAAGAACTTCTAAATATTCTTCAATATTCTCACTAATAACTTTAGGTGACATAAAAAACTCTCTTATTAAAAATAAATAAAAATTCAAGATTCTATGAAATTAAATTAAAAAAGTAGTATTAAATCTAGTATTAACTTAAAATTGAACTATTTAAAATTAATATTTCTTATAATAATAATTTCTTTAAAAAAACTATATAAAATTTTTGGTAACCTAAAAATTAGAATAAAAAGTTAAAATAAAGTAAAAATAATTAAAATACTTTAAAAAAGAAGATTAAAAAAATAAAAAAATAAGGGAATAAATCC
>JAKSUE010000195.1 GCA_024409165.1 archaeon | reverse complement strand
CAATTTAACAAAGTTATAGGAATTTTTAAGTAAAATCAGAATTTAACAATTGAAAAATAAAAAAATAACCAAATAATAACAATTTTTCAAATTGGGAACAATTTTACAATCTAAAATTGAAAACAACATATAAAGTTAATTATAAATTTTTAAATAGATAAATTACTAAATATATTAATAGTTAAATAATTTTAATTATTCAATTAAATAAGATTTTAATAAAATAGAAGGTATTCTATGGATAAATTTGATATTATATATATTGGAAGTGGAAATGCTGCTTGGCAAGGAGGCAGATTTTTAGCTGATGCTGGATGGAATGTCTTAATTGTTGAAGAAGGATTATACGGCGGTGCATGTGCTAATTATGGTTGTAATTCTAAGATATTACTTGATGCACCTTTTGAATTATCAGCAGCAATGAAGCGTTATGAAGGAATCGGTAAAAAAGGCGATTTTAGTGTTGACTGGCCAAGTTTAATGGAATTTAAAGAAGAGAAGATTGGATATTTATCTGTATTTTTAGATGGTAAATTCAAAGAGTATGGTCTTAATGTTGCTAATGGAAAAGGTGTACTCTTAGATAATCATAGAGTTCAAGTAGGGGACGATATTTACTATGGTGAAAAGATTGTTATTTCTACAGGACTTATTCCATTTATTCCTGAAATTCCTGGAAAAGAGTATATTAGAGATAGTACAGACTTTTTAGAAATTAAAGAACTTCCAGAAAAGACTATTATTATGGGTGCTGGATTTGTTTCACTTGAATTTGCTTCTATTCTTGCTGAAGCTGGAAAAGAGTGTGAAGTGTTAATTAGATCTGATGTTGCACTTAGACACTTTTATCAACCTTATGTTAAAAATGTAATTGCTTTACTTGAAGAGCAAGGTGTAAAATTCCATTATAACACCGAAGCAACTGAAGTTATAAAAGATGGAGACAATTTTATTGTAAAAACTAATAATGGTCTTGAATTAAGTGGAGATTATGTTATTGGAGCTCTTGGTAGAATAGCTAATGTAGAAAACATTGGACTTGAAAAAGCAGGAGTTGAGTTTGGAACTAAAGGTATTCCTGTAAATGGACATATGCAATCTAATGTAGAGAATATTTATGCTACAGGTGATGTTGCAGATACTAATCAAGCAAAATTAGTTACTGTAGCTATTCATCAATCTAAATACTTAGCAAAATACCTTTTAGGTGAAACCAAAGATGAAATCACTTATCCTGTAGTTCCTGCTGTTGTATTTACTTTACCAAGAATAGCTACTGTAGGAGTTACCGCAGCTTATGCATTAGAACATCCTGATGAATATGATGTGCATAGAATCCAATATGGTAAATCTTACTCAATTGAACTTAAAAATGAAACTACCGCAGAACTTACTGCAGTAACTGACAAAGATTTAAATATTGTTGGTGCTGAGATTTACAGTAGTGAAGCTGAGAATTTAGCTAATATTTTTGCATTTATTATTAATAAGAAAATAAGCTTAGAAGAGCTTGATTACATGATTTATGCATTCCCATCAAGTACTTCTGTAGCATTATACAAATTACATAATATTCATTACAATATTGGTTATAGAAAATAATTAATTAAAAAAATAAATTAATTTAATTTAAAATTTTATAAAAAATAAAACTAAATTTAAAGGTGATATAAAATGGCAGAACATGGACATGGACATGGTCATCATGGACATGGTCAAATGACTCCAGAACAGCAAAAAGCTATGATTGAACAAGAAATGAGATTAGTTCAACATATGAGTAATGTTAAATACAAAATTGCTGTTATGAGTGGAAAAGGTGGAGTCGGAAAATCAACTGTAGCTGCTAATTTAGCAGAAGCATTCCAAAAGAAAGGATTTGTTACTGGAATTCTTGATGCTGATATTCATGGACCAAATATTCCAAAAATGCTTGGAGTAGATGGTGAAGATATTATGATTTCAAATGGCGAAATGATTCCTGTAATGACTAAAAATGGCCTTAAAGTAATGTCAATGGCTTTTATGATTGATGAAGTTAACACTCCAATTATTTGGAGAGGACCTCAAAAATCAGGAGCTATCAAACAATTTATGGCAGACACTGCTTGGGGTAATTTAGATGTTTTAATCATTGATAACCCACCTGGAACTGGAGATGAACCTTTAACTGTACTTCAAACTTTACCAAATGTTGATGCTGTTGTTATGGTAACTACACCAAACAGCTTATCTCAAGAAGATGTTTTAAAATGTGTTGGTATGGTTAAAATGTTAAATATCGAAGATATTGCTCTTGTTGAAAATATGGCTTACTATATTTGTCCACATTGTGGTGAAAGAACTAATATCTTTGGTGAAAGTGCAGGTGAAGAATTTGCAAATGAAATGGGAATTCAATACCTTGGAGAACTTCCATTAACAGAAAAAGTAGGAGAATCTGCAAACAAAGATAGTACTATTGTCAATAGTTATGCAGAAGAAGAAGTTAGTAAAAAATTCTTAAACATTGTTGATGATTTAGTGAAATATTTCTTAGAAGAATAAAATTAATCTAATACTCTTAAAAGAATAATTACTTATTGAAATAATTCTATAATAAATTCATCAACTATTTTTACCTTAGGATTATGAGTTATACTCTAATCCTAATTTTCATCATCATCTTTATATTTTCATCTCTTCCAAAGGTATCTTACGAATCATAAAAAGAACTATAATTCCTTACATATTTAATATTTTAAAAAATGGAATTCTAAAATAAAATAGATAAAATTAGGATTAAATATTAATAAAAACATTAGGAAGATAAATTAGGAGTTATGCACCTAATAAAAAATTAAAAAAAATAGTAAAAAAAGAAAATAATTAAATTATTTTCTTCTAATAATTGGTAAAGTTAATAAAGCCATCAACAAAGCCAATATAGGAATTGCAGTATGTTCCATTGGAATTCCAGAAACAAAACTCTTTTTAACACTATTTTCAGAAGATTCATTATTATTTACATCTGAAAACTCATCATTTACATCAGTAGAATTATCTTCAGTATTATTATCTGAATCAGTTTCTAAACTGTTAATCTCTTCGATTTCACCATGATTAATAGCATTTTCTGGAGTATTAATACATTCAACAATTACTTTATCATAACTTGATAAACAGTCTTCACCAGTAAATACTGCATTAAGTTCAATTGGACCATTATAATGACCTATATTTAGACTTGCAAGACCATAAACAAGATTTAAATGCATTAATTTACCGTTAACGAATAAATCAACTTTACCATTAGCACCATTACCATTTTCATCAGCAACTTTAATAGTAACTAATAAACCATCAGCACTATTATTTAC
>JAKSUE010000194.1 GCA_024409165.1 archaeon | reverse complement strand
GATTATTAACAGTATTATTTAATTCATTAATTTTAACAGCTTGACTATTAACAGTATTATTTAAAACTCTATTAGAATCTACTAACTGCTTATTAGAATTTACCAACTGCTTATTAGATTCCTCTAAGTTTTTAATATCAATTTCTAATGATTTAATCCTATTAGATTGAGTAAGCTTAGAATATTCTAATGCTTGAACCCTATCAGTTAAAACCTTATTAGAATCAGTTAAAATCTTATTATCATCTTTCAAACTATTAATAATAACACTTTGATTATTAACAGTATTATTTAACTCATTAATTCTAATATCTTTTTCAGCACTATTATTTTCTAAGTTTTTAATTCTTAGTTCTTGATTTTGAATTATAGTATCTCTTTTTTCTAATTCAGAACCTACAACTGAATTTACTATTTTCACCACATCAGTAGTATTAGTAATAGGTGGATTAACGGGACTTAATCCAACATCACCAATAACATTATCAGAAGTGGTATTATTTGGTTCTGCTGCACAAACAGAACCTACACATAATATTAGTAATGTTAAAAACATTACTACTTTATACTTCAATTTCATTTATTTTTCCTCCTCTATTTTGTTTTCTTATATAATTATTATTGCTCCTAATAAAACTGATAATGTTGGGGTTAGGAGTAATTATATAATTATTTAATATTGTTTTTTTTTCATTGTACTAAGTTTGAGGATTTATTTAAATGTGTCAATCATCGATTGGATTTCCTCGTTTATCATATCCTGGTTCGTCCATGTGAATATATTTATTGTTTGCAATATGGTAATCTACTGGGCCATATTTTTTTAACATATAATCATCAACTTCTTTTTGACTGTACATTGGAGTTCCATCTGACTTATAAGCATAAGCGGAAGGTTGTGAATTCGCATTTTTATTACTTGTAGTATCAATATCATCACTGGATGAGGTCTTATTTCCCCATATGATACTGTTGATAATATGGTTTACAATGTCTTTATTTTTACTAATAACAATTATATTATCATGAGTCTTATTATTTCCTATTAACACTCCATTACATTCACCATTTAAACTGCAACTGGCTATATTAGGATTATTTATAGTAACATTTCCATTGGTGTTGTTTCCAAAAATCGGTTTTATAATAGTTTCATATGCAACTAATTCTGGAAGACCTTTATTTGCACTATTGAAAAATATTATAATAGTATTATCATTTTCAAGAGTAGTTATGCCATTATTATTTGATTTAATAATCATATCATTAGGTATTTCAATGACAGTACCACTTTCACCAATATTTGTAGAGACATATCCAGTTTGATCAACAAAGAATATATATCCATTCCAAACACATAAAATTGCAAGAATTACACTCAATATAGCAATAATTAAATAATTTTTATTCATATTTAAGCATCACTCCATAATTATTATTTTCTTTAATTTATTTGGTCTAATTCTTTTTTTCTTTTAAATATAGCAAGTTCCATAGAGTCATTGAACTCTTTTTGATCTTTATAACTTTTATAAATTATGTATATTCCATAAATACCAAGTGTAAATACAGATATAATCCAACTTAAAATCATTTTACCTGCTTTACCATTTAAACCATAAAATAAACCTACTATGAAAATACTACTCCACCAATACTTTTTCTCATTGGTTCGTCTTAAATACTCCAATTAATCCGCATCAGATGCATCTTTAATCTGCATTAACAGAGTTTGTAATTCAACTGCAAATTCCATTAAAATCACCTCTTATTTACTTTATCTAATATATTAATATATTCTAATATGAACTTTTCCAATAACATCTGATTTTTCAAATTTAATATTATTGTAGGTTGCAGATATACAATTACTTACCCATTTAGTCCATTTCCATTTACCACAGTGTTTATAATGAACTTTCATAGCATATTTACTATTTTTAAGCATATATCATTTTTTATAAACAAAAATACTTACTTGTTGATACGAATATACTTTAAATTTATGAGATTGAATTTTATAACCTTTTTTATATTTAGTAACATATTTATTTAATCTTGTATTAATAGAAGTAGATATGACTTTCTTTTTAGGTTTAACATTCCGGTGAAAAGTTTTGGAACTTCCATAAACATTAGATTCACCACCAAAAGAAGATAGACATTTAGTTTCATTAGATATGATTACTGTTTTGTTAGTGTAATATTTTTTAAATTCGTCAAGAGGTAAAATTACATCATCAGACATATCATTTAAATTCCACATATTCGGTTACATCTTCAATAACAGCCCAATGACCAGTATTATCTATATTCATGTGTACAATATAACCAGTTTTTAAATCTTCTGCTTTAATAACAGCTCCAACAGCACTAAGATTATATTTTTCAGCACCATCTATAAGACCTTGCATACTGGTAGAACCATTAACAGTATTAGTCGCCTTTTCTGCCTCTTCTAATGATATATTAACATCATTGTATTCTAATGCTTTTTGGAATGCAACAACACCACAACCATAAACAATATCATTATCTTCAACAGTAGTTAAAGAATCAGTATTATTATCTGTTGCACATACACTACCAACACTAACCAACAATAATAATAATGTTAATAATAGTAAACCACATTTTTTATTAAACATAACCATACCTCTTAAATATTACTATACTGATATTTAGATATCAAACCCATAATATTAAAAGAGAGCATATTTAAATAAAATAAAAAGTTTTAATAGATAAGATAAACAGATAATTAAAATGTATCATTGTAAGTTATACATAACTAAAATTAACCATATTAAAGGAGCATACATTTATTGTTTTTTTGTTAATGCTGGAAAAAAAAATATTAAACTTCGAGCATTAACAAACCTCCCTTATCATTATAAACCTGTATTCTATAAAGAACCTATTTTTTAAAACAATTACATTTTGTCATGTATTACAAATCATCATGAATATGAAGTAGCACACTACTTTAATTAAATGCAATAGTCGATTAATTAAAATGATGCTTATTATAAGTATGTATTAAAATAAATGATTATTGTTTTAAAATTAAGGTGGTAAATATAGTGATGATTTTTAACCGATGTCTTAGATTAGCAAAAGAAGACAGTAGAAGCCTTATTTACCATTGGAAAATAAGCCTAAAATAACCTCTTTCAGAACCTATAAAAATTAACATTTTTCAACTGTAAACAAAATTCGATCGAATTAAAAACATACATAATAAAAAAAAAGAATTATTTGAGAGGATTATATATTTTTCTTATAATCCTCTCTAAAATAAAAGGTTTTATTTATTTTTATTATAGGTTGTAAAGCTTTTTATAGATATTTTGAGGTACT
>JAKSUE010000193.1 GCA_024409165.1 archaeon | reverse complement strand
TGAAATTAAGGGATACAATCCTGGTGATGAATCTTATGAAATTGAAATTTTAAATGATCCTGAGATTAAAGCATTTATTACTCGTCCTCAAAGTACTCCTGTTGAACTTAATCGTGGAATGGTAGATATTTCTATTGTTGGAGAAGATTGGGTTAAAGAGGAGTCTGTTTTAAGTGATAATGATATTGTTAAAATTGGGGATTTAGATTATGGTAAGACTCGTCTTATTGTAGCTGTTCCTACAGAGGCTCCTTATAATAATTTAAGTGAGTTTTTCCGTGCAAATGCAGATAGAGATACTCCTATTTTATGTTTTACTGAATATCCAAACCTTACTCGTAAACATATTATGGAAAATGAAGTTTACCAAGAACTTTATGGAGATGCTATTCCATTAGTACAAGTTAGAGGTTTAACTGACGGAGATAATAAAAAAGTACAGGTTATTAACTCTGATGGTGCAACTGAAGTTTATATTGCAAAAGGTGCTGATTTAATTGTTGATAATACTCAAACTGGTTCCAGTTTAAAGAAAGCTGGATTAAAAGAAATTGAAACTATTGTCCATTCTTCAGCAGGTCTTTACGCTGGTGTAGCTTGTACTGGTGAAAAGATGGAAAAAGCTAAAATGATTTATGAACAACTTCTCGGAGCTATTACAGCAAGAAAATACTTCGATGTTAAGTTTAATATAGCTAATGATAAAGTTGAAGCTATTTCTAAATATTTAGTTGAAAATAAGTTTTGTAGTAATGAACCTACTATTAATGAAGGTTCCAGTTTTACCCAAATTAATGTTTTAATTCCAAAAGGAATGTTCCCTATGATGTTAGATGGAATTAAAGAGTTTGGTGCTTCTTCTATTGTTAGAAGCGATGTAAAACAATATGTTATTTAAGTTAAATAATTATTTATTTAACTTCTTTTTTTATT
The DNA here is from genome assembly GCA_024409165.1 of archaeon. Lineage (GTDB taxonomy): Archaea > Methanobacteriota > Methanobacteria > Methanobacteriales > Methanobacteriaceae > Methanobrevibacter. The sequence continues at coordinate 2,443 of JAKSUE010000193.1, read as the reverse complement.
TTTAAAATAAATAATATTAAATAAAATAAGTAAGGTTTTAATTAATTAAATTAATCAAACCTTTTTTAAGTTCTTTTTTTAAATTATCTTCCAAGTTCTGCATGAGCTTTTGCTAAATGACCAGCTGCTAAAGCTCCAACTAAGGATAATTCACCTGCTAAAACAGTAGATACAACGATTTCAGCGAATTTTCTAACATTATCAGAACCTGCACAACCAAGAATATTTAATCCTTCTTGAGCTGTTTCAAGTCTTGTTCCACCACCAATTGTAGCTATTGGAACATCTGGTAAGTTAACAGAGAAATATAAATCTCCATCTCTATCTTCAGCTGTTGTAATTCCAAGAGAACCTTCTACAACATGAGCTACATCTTGACCTGTAGCTAAGAAAATTGCACCAATCATATTTGCAAAATGAGCATTATAAGCCATAGATCCAGCTGCAGCAGAACCAATTAAATTCTTAGCAGTATTAACTTCTTCAATAGCTTTTGCAGTTGTTTTAAGCTTAGATTTAACAATTTCCTCTGGAATTAAAATATCTGCAACAAGGGATTTTCCTCTTCCTTCAATAATATTAATAGCTGCAGGTTTTTTATCCACACATAAATTACCACTTAAAGCAAGTGCATGAACACCTAAATCATCATATAATTTAGCTAAAACCTTTTCAGTAGCTATTGTTACCATATTCATACCCATACTATCTCCTGTAGAGTATACAAAACGAGGATAAACATTATTACCTACAATGATAATAGGGTCAATTTTAACTAATTTTCCATGTCTAGTGGTAGATTCTGCAATAGCTTTAAGTTCATCAAAATTCTCTTCAAACCAAGTTTTAACTTTAACAGCTTCAACAATAGAATCAGTCTTAATTGCAGGAGCTCTTGTCATTTTATCCCCAATTACTCTTGCATTTGCCCCACCAGCTGCAGAAATAGCTGATGCACCTCTATTAATTGAAGCAACTAATGCACCTTCAGAAGTAGCAAGTGGTACAAAAAACTCACCATCTGCATATTCACCATTCACTTTTAATGGCCCAGCTACACCAATAGGAAATTGTACAGTTCCAATTGGATTCTCAATATTTTTAGCCATAGCTATTTCCATATCTAAAGTATAATTAGCTATTTGCTCAAGTTCACAATCACAATACTTCTCAATAAACTCCCTCCTAATATCAAGAGCTTCAGTAGCATTTTCTGTAAACTTATCAATTTGATATAATCTCATTTCGCCATTTAAAAGCTTATTAATGATTTCTTCTTTATCCATATTAACACCATAATTAGTTAAAATTAGAATTAAAAACAATAAAATTTAATAAAAAAATAATAAAAAAAGAAAAAAGTAAGAAATGTGAAAAATTAATTATTCTCCACGAACTTCTTTAATTAAGTCAACAATTTCAGAAGGTTTAGTAGCTACTTTAACACCAGCTGCAGTTAAAGCTTCCATTTTACTCTTTGCAGTACCAGTGTTTCCACTAATAATAGCTCCTGCGTGACCCATTCTTTTTCCAGGTGGTGCAGTAATTCCTGCAATATAAGAAACAACAGGTTTATTTACATGTTCCTTAATATATTCAGCAGCAGTTTCTTCAGCCTTACCACCAATTTCACCAATCAATACAATCTCTTTTGTATCAGGGTCTTCATTAAACATTTTAATAACTTCTACAGAAGGAGTACCAATAATAGGATCCCCACCAACACCAACACAAGAACTTTGACCAATACCTGCATTAGTTAATTGGCTTGCAATCTCATAAGTTAAAGTACCACTTCTTGAAATAATACCCACATCTCCTTCTGAAAAGATATGAGTAGGCATAATTCCAAGTTTACCTACTTTAGGAGAAATAACTCCTGGAGTATTAGGACCAATCACAGTCACACCTTTCCTCTCAGCATAAGCCATAATCTCCATAGTATCATGAACTGGAATATTCTCTGTAATTATAATAACAAGATCCACATGTTCAATAGATTCAAATGCAGCATCTTTAGCAAATCTTGCTGGAACAAAAATAATAGAAGCATTAATCTCAGGGTCAAATTCAATAGCTGCTTCAATTGAATCAAACACAGGAAGACCTAAAACCTCCTGACCACCTTTACCAGGTGTTACCCCTGCAACAATATTTGTATTATATTCCAACATTTGTTCAGTATGAAAACGGCCTTGCTTACCTGTAATTCCTTGAACTAAACATTTAGTATTTTCATCTAATAAAATCATTTAAAACACCAATTATTAATAAAATTAAATTAGGTTTATAATTGAACTATAATCAAAATCATAGCCGAAATTTACATATATAAATTTTTAAAATTATAAATCATCTATATTTATGTTTTTTAAATATTAAATAGTTATTCTTTTTTTATTAAAGTAGTATAATAAAAAAAATAAAAAAATAGAATTAATTA
>JAKSUE010000192.1 GCA_024409165.1 archaeon | reverse complement strand
AAATAATAAATTAAAATAATACATTAAAAAATATTATAATTTTAATTATACTTTTAATTAAATTTAATAAAAATAACATATAAGGATTTACATAATAATAAACATAATAAATATGATAAGGTGATAATATGGATAATCCAAAACCAAAAAAAGAAGAAAATGCAATTATTTTAGATTATCTCAAATTTGGATACATAAACCCAAATAAACCAACAGCTCATGGAAAACCAATTGCACAAGCTATTGGTAAAGAAAAATTTACATTAATTGAATTAACCCCTAAACAAGGTGTTGACTTAGACATACATGATGATGTATATATCGGATCTGGAAAAAGAGAAAAAATCAACAGAGTAAAAGGATTACTCAGATTCGAAAATTTAACTGCTACAAGTAGAATTGAAATGGAATATGCAATTAAAGAAATTATACTTGAACAAGAAGAAAAATACATTAAATTCTTTAATGAAATAGGCCCTCTCAGTACAAGAATGCATAAATTAGAATTAATCCCTGGAATTGGTAAAAAACAAATGCAAATGATTCTTGATGAGAGAAAAAAAGAACCTTTCAAAAACTTTGCAGACTTAAGTGAAAGAATACCTCTAATGAAAGATCCAGCAGGAATGCTTGCTCAAAGAGTAAAATTAGAATTAGATGATACTCAAGTTAAAAGAGGTAAAAACAAATATTATATGTTTACCCATATTCCAAGTAGACATCCTTCAAACAAAAAAAGATTCAGTAAAAACAAAAACTTCAAAAAAGGAAACTACAAAAGGAATAATAGAAATAATAATAGAAACAATAACAGAAAAAACTACAATAATAAAAATGATAAAAAATAATCATAAGGTATATTAAAATAATTTTGATTATATTAAAATAATTTTAAATATTGTAGAAATGAAAACTAACCTTAAAAATGAGTATTGTAGAACTTAAAATTATATTAAAAAGTTGAAAATAGTAATAAACTATTTCAACTTAATCTTTTTTTAAAACCATTAAGAGATGATTAATTGCAAGAAAAATTATCATTAGCTAAAGAAACCAAAAAAATCCTACAAGATAATGGTATCAGATTAAATAAAAATTTAGGCCAGAATTATCTTATAGATGATTTTAAAAGAAAAAAAATAATTAATTATGGTAATTTAGGTAAAGATGATGTAGTTCTTGAAATTGGGCCAGGTATTGGAACCTTAACAATTGAACTTGCAAAAAGATCTAAAAAAGTAATAGCTATTGAACAAGATACCACTATTTTTAATATATTAAAAGATAGATTAGCTAAAGAAGGAATCACAAATGTTGAACTTATTAATGGAGATGCTGTAAAAGTTGATTTCCCTAAATTCAATAAAATTGTATCTAACTTACCTTATCAAATATCCTCTCCAATAAGTTTTAAATTCCTTGAATATGACTTTGACACAGCAATTCTAATGTATCAAAAAGAGTTTGCAGATAGAATGAATGGTAAAGTAGGAACTAAACAATATTCAAGACTCTCAGCTATGTTATACTACAAAGCAGATATTGAATTCCTAACTAAAGTCTCACCAGAATCATTCATACCAAGCCCTAAAGTAGATTCTGCAGTTATAAAACTCACACCAAAAGAATTAGACAAAAGCATAAGCAAAGAAGATTATAAAATTTACTCAAAAGTAGTCAAAGCCCTATTCCAACATAAAAATAAAAAAGCAAGAAATGCTCTAATTGATTCAAGAAAAGAAGTAGGATTTAAAGATAAAAAAGAATTAAAACAAATCTTAAATCAAGCAGAAGACGAAAATCCAGAACTTAAAACCTTACTTCTTGAAAGAACAGTTAAATTATCTCCAGAAGACATAATGAAAATAGCTATAATTTTAAAAAACAATCTTTGAGGTATTATATGAAAGCAGGAAAATTTGAAATAGAAACAGATGAATTAGTATACATCCCATCAGATGATACATTCCTTCTTGCAGAAAACCTTGAAATAAAAGAAGGTCAAAGTGTACTTGAAATAGGTACAGGTTCTGGTCTTGTCTCTATGTATGCAAGTTTACTCACAGATAATATAACTGCTACAGATATTAATTTTAATGCTCTTGAATTAGCTGAAAAAAACTTCAAACTCAATAACATAAACACTATAAAATTAGAGTTTGGAGATTTATTTGAACCTATAAAAAATGAAAAATTTGATGTAATTCTATTTAATACTCCATATCTCCCTACTGATTCAGAAGATATTATTAATGACGATTTAAATTATGCATTTGACGGTGGATTAAATGGAAGAAATGTAATAGAAAGGTTCTTAAATGAAGCACCAAATCATTTAAATGACAAAGGAATTATACAGATGATTCAATCTTCACTTTCAGATACAGAAAAAACATTAGATATGTTAGATAATCTTGGTTTCATAGCTGAAGTAGCAAAAAGTGAAAGATTCTTTTTTGAAGAAATCGTTTTAATAAACGCTTATAAAATATAAATTATCTTTAAACTATTCCAAGAAATCTTTAATAATCTCTACAAGTTCCTCTGTTTTTTCATAAGCAACCATATGACCTGCATCTTTAATTAATCTAAATTCTGCACCATCGATAGAATCAGCTACTTCTTTACCTAATTCATTTGGAAGTATTTGATCATATTCTGCACCAATTACAAGAGTTTTACAAGTCACTTTATCATAAGCTTTTGAATTATCAAAATTACTAATAGATTTAAGTTCAGCAGCTTTTTCTTCAGAGGATAATTCAGGTATTTCATAAGTGGAAGATGAAGTATTCAACTTAAATTCACCACTTGCAATTTTCTTCAAAGTACTTGGTGCTAAATAAGAGTCATAAATTGCATTAAACATTTCATTCCTACTTATTTTTGAATATTCAAGACCTTTTTCAGCTAAAAGTTTAGATACATTAGATACTTTTGATGTTGGGTTTGTACAAAGTAAAATCAATTTATTAAGATTATCACAATTTTCCTCAGCAGTAGCTAAAGCAACATAAGAACCCATAGAATAACCAAGAACATCTACTTTTTCTAATCCAAGTTGTTTAATGACTTCAAGAACATCTTTAACATGGTCATCTAAAGTATATTCTAAAGGATGAGTAGATTCTCCATGGCCTCTTAAATCAATAGTAATAACACGATAATCATCTTCTAATCTATCACGGAACAAATACATAGCTTCTTTAGTTGAACTAAGGCCGTGAATAAGTAATAATGGCATTTTATCTGTTTCAGTATCATCTAAGCATATTTTAATATCATTAATATCTAAAAACTTCTTCATAATCCCACCAATTAATTAAAATAAAGAATAATTAAAGAAAAATAAAATTAAATAAATTTAAAAAATAAAAAA
>JAKSUE010000191.1 GCA_024409165.1 archaeon | reverse complement strand
TAAAATAATTGATATTTTTGAGGAGAATTTGCAAATAATGACAGATAAACATTTTTATAAGGTTGAGCCTGCATTGCAAGTTTCTCGAAAAAATAAGATTAGCAAAATGGAATAAGTATGGATAGAATATTTTTCACAACCAAAAGAGAAAAGAAATGGAATAAAATGGGAAAATCAAGTTTTGAAACCATCTGAATTTGATGATAAATATATTGCTCTGTGCAAGTCACAAGGAGTAAAACCTATGCGAGAAATATCTGAACATTTTTGGAATAACTGTGTTGCAATACAAGGGTATACTCCTAAATATATTAAAAATAATATAAATTTAATATGTTAAAATCAAGTTTTAATAAAATATAGAATAGAAGTGAGAAGTATGGCAAGAAAATTATTTTGTGAAATAAGTCCATTAACATATAAAATATCTTTATTTAAAGAATGTATGATAAGAAATATAAAAGATATTTTAAGTGATGAAAAAATTGCTAAAAAACAAATAAGTGAAGAATTACCCAATATAGTAAAAAGCAATAGTTCAATTCTAATAAGAAAACTTCATGGTGTAGATATTAAACTGCAAGAAAATAAAGTAACTAATATTGAGTTAGCATGTAAAAAAATAAATGGAATAGTAATTAAACCAGGTGAAACTTTTTCATATTGGAAAGTAGTAGGCAAAACTACAAAAAAAGAAGGATATAAAGAAGGTCTTGTTGTAACTCGTCAAGGATTAAAATCAGGTTTTGGTGGAGGATTATGCCAAATGGCTAATATGATTCATTGGCTTGTTTTAAATAGTCCATTAACAGTTACTGAATTACATCATCATTCTGATGCTTTGTTTCCAGATGAAAGAAGAAGAGTTCCATTTGGAACAGGTACATCAGTTAGTTACAGTAATATAGATTACAGATTTAAAAATACAACTGATCAAGATGTACAAATATTAGTATGGTGTGAAAATGGTGAATTATGTGGTGAACTAAGAAGTGAAAAAGAATATCCATATAGATATAAATTAGTAGAAGAAAATCATCATTTTAAAAAAGAAGGGGAATTCTATTATAGAATATCTCAAGTATATAGATTAGTTATAGATAGAAAAACTAATAAAGAAATAGACAAAGAATTAATATTAGATAATCATTCAAAAGTATTATATGATTATAAATTAATTCCAAAAGATCAAATAAGGAATGATTAGGATGCTAGAAAAAATAAATGAAATAGTAGATAAATATCCTAAAAGAAATGCATATGTAGTTGGTGAAGAATCAATTACTTATAAAGTGCTGTGGGATAATTCATTTAAGTATTCTATTCTTTTAAAGAAGCAATCAAATAAGCCAGTTATTATTCATGGTAATAAGGATATTTATATGATTGAATCTATATTATCGTGTATTATGGCAAATAGAACTTATATTCCAGTTGGTCTATGTACTCCCAAAGATAGACTAAAGAAAATAATTGAATTAAGTGGTGCAAGTTTAATAATATCAGAATATGATATGGAAGAATTTGGTATAGATAAAGTAAGTTTAAACGATTTAAATAAATATGATAAATTTGATATAGAAAAAACTATTAATAATAATGTTTATATTATATTTACTTCGGGATCAACTGGAGTACCTAAAGGTGTTCCAATTTCTAAACATAATTTAGAAAATTTTGTTAATTGGATTTCATCACTTTATCCACTTGATTCATATACAAATATAAATGTGTTAAATCAAGCAAATTTCAGTTTTGATTTAAGTGTTGCTGATATATATTATTCACTTTGTAACGGACATACTTTATATGCATTAAGAACTGAAGATTCATGTGGGTTAAGTATTAATTATGATGTAATAAAAAATGTTGATTTAATTGTAGCTACACCTACATTTATAAAGTTATGTTTATTAGATAATGATTTTAATTATAATGAGTTTCAGCATTTAAAATGTATTTATTTTTGTGGTGAGGAATTAGAAACAAAAGTAGTGAAAAAAATATATGATAGGTTTCCGTATATTGAAATAATTAATGCATATGGACCAACTGAAGCAACTAGTGCAGTATCAGCAGTAAATATCCAAAAATACATGTTAAACGATAAATTATTACCAGTAGGCGATATGAAACACTTAGCTACTAATGTAGAAATAGAAGATGATGAAATAGTGTTAAGTGGTGAAAGTGTATTTAATGGATATCTTGGAGATATAGTTGGTGGATATAGTAAAGTAGATGGGATTAATACTTATAAGACTGGTGATCTAGGTTATATAGAAGATAACTACTTATATTGTAAAGGTAGAATAGATAATCAAATTAAACATAAAGGTTATAGAATAGAATTATCAGAAATAGAGTATCATTTAAACAATATTAATTGTGTAGATGAAGCAGTTGTGATAGCTAAGAAAACAGAAGATGGTATTGTTAAAAGTTTAAAAGCTTTCTGTGTTGTAAATGATGATATATCATCAGCTGATATAAAGAAGAAATTAAATAAAAGTATTCCAGAATACATGATACCCAACGTAATAGAAATAGTGGATTCTATTCCATTAAATGAAAATTTTAAAATAAATAGAAAGGATCTTGATTAAATTGATAAATGTTAAAGAACTATTAGAAGATATTATAGAAGAAAAGATAAATGATGAATCTATAGATTTAATTGAGTCAGGTTTGTTAGATTCATTTGCTTTTATTGAATTATTTTCAAGATTAGAAGATGAAGGTATTGTAATTCAACCAACTAGAATAAATAGAGATAAATTAAGAACAATAAAAGGAATTGAAGAATTAGTTAATGAATATAAATAAAAAGAAAGTATAATAAGTGATTTAGATGTTAGAACTAGCGATGTACATAAATATATAGATGCTGTTACAATATTTGTTTTCTTAGGCACATTGATTACTTATATTATAGATTTAAATTATAATTATGGCATTTTTAGTACTATTAGGAATGGAGTAATGTTTTTACCTATTTTGGGTTTATTACTTCTATTAGGTATATTATTTTATGGAAAACTCCATACCTAAACCCCTTGATTTTTCTGTAAATAATAGTATTATAATAATAAGTTAACAATTTAATACTTTAATCCGTTGAAGTGGAAGAGGCATGATTGTTGAGCTAAGAGAGAGCCTGAGATGGTGTGATTCAGGTAGTGTCAGGTTGTGATATGGGCCACTGAGGACTGCAGGGAACAGATTAGATGATAATCCTAGTAAATGGCAGCGTGAGAGTCTACGATAGTGACTAAGGATGTGATAGCATTCTATGAGAGCATCTGGGTAGGTCAGATGAAGCAGGGTGGCACCGCGATATTTGTATAATCGTCCCTAGCATACAGAGTCTTTCTGTGTGCTAGGGACTTTGTTTTTATAGCGAGGTAAGAAAAACAAGCGGCACCGAA
>JAKSUE010000190.1 GCA_024409165.1 archaeon | reverse complement strand
AATTAAATAAATTTAAAAAACTAAAAAAAGTAAAAAATAAAATTAAAAATAAAAATAAAATAGTTAAAATAAAAATAAAATAGTTAAATAAATAACTAATAATTAAATAACTAATAACTAAATAACTATTTTAAATGTTCTGGAACAGATTGTTTTAAAAAGATATCTTCGTAAGTTTGAGCTTCTCTTACAACGAAGGATTCTCCGTTTTTAACAAGAATCTCAGCAGGTAATGGACGAGTATTATAATTAGAAGCCATTGTGAAACCATATGCACCTGCATTTAAGATTGCTAAGATATCTCCTTCTTCAATAAGTGGAACTGGTCTGTCTCTTGCAAATAAATCTCCAGATTCACAGACATTTCCAGCAATATCTACTTTTTCAACATCCTCTTCATCCATTTTATTAGCTACTACAATATGATGATAAGAATCATACATTGCAGGTCTTAAGAGAGTGTTAAATCCAGCATCTACACCAATGAATTTTCTATAACTTTCTTTTACACTGTTAACTTCAACAAGAAGTACACAAGCATCTCCTACAAGATATCTACCAGGTTCAAGGTATAAAGTAGGTTCTTCCATATCAAATTCAGCTAATTTTTCCTTAAATAAAGCCATGTTCTCTTCAGCAAATGCTTCTAAATCAACAAGGTTTTCTTCAGGAGTGTATGGAATTCCAACACCACCACCAAAATCTAAGAATTCAAAGTCAATTCCACCTTCTTTATGAACTTTACCTGCAATATTCATTGTAGATTCAATAGCTAATTTAAATGGTTCAGGATCTAAAATACCAGATCCAATATGAGAATGCATACCTACAGGTTCAAATCCTAATTCTTTAGCTAATTTGTAAACTTCAACAGCTTCAGTTTCCATAATACCGAATTTACTCATCTCCCCACCAGTAATACAGTGGTCATGGTGGCCAGCTCCAACCATAGGATTTACTCTAAATGAGATTTTTTTACCTTTAGGGTCAATACTTTTAGCTAATCTTTTAAGAGCAGAAACAGAATCAATATTTAAAATTACATCCTCACCATTCACATACTCCATCTCATCATTTCTAATGTTATTTCCTGTAAAAAGAATCCTATCTCCACTAAAGCCCATCTTCTTAGCAATATAAACCTCACCAGGAGATACAGCATCAATACAACATCCCTCATCTTCAAGAATCTTTAAAACAGCCACATTTGTATTAGCTTTACAAGCATAAAACACTTTAAAATCTGGATAAAATTTAGAAAATGCAGAGTAAAATCTTCTATAATTATCTCTGATTCTTTCCTCATCAATTACATAAACAGGAGTACCATACTCTTCAACAAGCTCACAAGCATCAGCACCACCAATATCTAAGTGGTTTTTATCATTAATTTTAATATTTAAATCCATTTTAAACCTCCAAAGGTAAATAATTTAATAAAAATAATATTAAGTTTTATAATTAGATAAAATTAAGTTATCAATAGAATATCTATTAATTAAATTATATATAATTTATTTAAGAAAATTAAAATTAATAAAATATTTAAAAGTATAGAAGGAGATAATATGATAAATAAAAGTAATAAATGGGGTTTAACTGTTAGAGGAATACTTGAAGGTGAAGAAAATAAAATTTTATTAATAAAAAGACATTCAAAATCAAGAAATGAAGGTCAAAAATGGGAGTTTCCTGGTGGAAAGGTTGATGAAGGAGAATTTTTTGAGGAAGCTCTTATTAGAGAATTTAAAGAAGAAACAAATTTAGACGTAGATATTGAGGGATTATATACTTCTGTTGAGGATAGTTCTATAACATCAAAAGATGAGATTATAAGAACAGTACAAGTAATTATGAAAGTTTCTGCTAAATCTGAGGAAATATCTAATTTAAAAATAAGTTTTGAACACGAAGATTATAAGTGGTTAGATTCAGAGGAAATTAAAAAATTCTACAACGAAGATAAATTAACATCAACTACAAAAAAAGCTTTTAAAAGTAGAATTAATAATTTCTAAAAATAATAGTTTACTAGTGAACTATTAAAAAGGGCGAAAAGGCAATTAAATAAAAAAAATAATATGGAAATAAGGTTTAAAAATTAATAAAAATTGAAGAAAAAAATAAGAAATAAAAAATAAAAATATCTTAACAAAATATTATAAAAAATAAAAAAATAAAAAGGTTAAAAAACCTTTTATAATTGATTTTCTTTTAGACCTGAGTCAAGTAATAATTGTTTTGCTTGATCATTGGTTAAATCTACATGATAGAATTCTTTGTAGAATTCGGTAGTTGCACTGATTAAGTCAATATCTGTGTATTTATCTGGATAAATGACTTTTGCAGTCCAAGGTACTCCAATAATTGTGTTTACACCAGGTGGCATATCAAACCAGTTAGCTGGGGAACTTGGAGCTAAATATACTTCGTGATTTTTAACTGCTTTAATACTTGCCCAAGATGGGTCTTTGTAAACTTTAGCATAGAAGTCTGGGTCGGTACTGATAATTACATCAGGGTTCCATTTTACAACTTCTTCAATTGAAACACTGAAATCTTTATCATCTGCACCTGAAGCTTCTGCAACATTTTTACCTCCAACAATAGAGATTAATTGTGCGTGTGCAGATTTAGGGCCAGCTGTATTTAATCCATTTTCACTACGAGCAAAGTATACTGTTTTTTTCTCACTATCCGGTATTTTACTTGAGGTGTCTTTTGCAAGAGATAAATATTTATCATTAAATGAATTTAATTTATCTGCTTTATCTTCAGCATCTAAAAGTTTACCTAAAAATGTGATTGTATCACTTACTTTATCAATTTCTACAGTATCAACAGTAGCTACTACAGGAATATCTGCAAAATTCTTTTGACGTTCTTCAACAATATCTAAATCAGAACCATCACCACGAATATCCTGAATTACAATATCAGGGTTTACAGACATAAATTCTTCATAACTTGCATCATTTTTACCATTCCACTGACCAACAACAGGTAAATTTTTATATTGATCTGGAATATATTCAAGTTCATTATTTCTCCATTCAGAGTTAATTCCTGCTAATTTATCAGGTGCTAACATATAAATAAGCCAAGTTACAGATGGACGAGTTGAAACAACTTTCTCAATGTTAGCTGGAACTTCAACATTTCTATTTGCCATATCAGTTATATTTACATTTCCATTAGTATCAACATTAGTAGATGGAGCGAAACAAACAATAGCAACTGCTGCAACAACAATAACTGCTAAAACAGCTAAAATAATTTTAGTTTTTTTCTCCATAATAATCCTCCAAAATAAATAAAATAATACTTATTAAAAATATTTAATCATTATCAATTTAAGACAATATGATTAGGTATTCACATCGTATGTTATTATATTTCATATCGTAGTATATAAATGTTTTGATAAAATAAT
>JAKSUE010000019.1 GCA_024409165.1 archaeon | reverse complement strand
ACATTTAATAATTAAATTAATCACATAATTATGCTTTAATCATAATTACTTAACTATTGTAATAACTGTACTATGTAATCCTAAAACACGAGCATAATCGATTTTATCTGAAATATTTTTTAATACATTAATATTACTAAATTCACAATCATCTCTTTCAATTGTTGGATTAAACTCTTTTCCTTGGTCTTTAAGTGAAATTAGAATCTTATCAGACTTTATTTTAACTAAAACATCAATTGTATTAAGATTTTCATTTGTATTTATGATATTTACAAGCATTTCTTCAATTGCAAGACCAACTCTAACAGCTGTTAAATCATTGATATTTTTATCTTTTAAATAAGATTCTACATTTCTTGCTAAATCAACACAATCATTAAGATTAGCATCTGTTGTTAAATCTAAAACATTATCATAATCGACTTTTTTAATCATAAAGAATCCAGAATACTCTCCATTTGATTTTCTCTCAACATGTTTAGAGTAGATGAATATATAAAGAATTGCTATAATTTCAGCAAGTATGAATGCTATCCATATACCAACAAATCCAATAAGTGGAACTAAAAGATATGCACCTAAAACAGGGACTAAAAATCCTTCTATACATGAAACAGTTGATGCAAATAGGTTTTTCTTAATAGCTTGACCATAGAACATCATTACAAATGTAACAGCAAGTCCAATGAAACTAATTGCATAGAGTCTAACTGCTGTAAATACAACAGGAATATCTGCTGGATTTTTTACACTGAATAACATAATAGCTATTTGAGGGAATAGGATAAATATACCTGCAATAATTATACTGGATGTTAAAGCTATTTTAAGAGATCTTTTTATAGTGTAATTTACACCAGAATAATCTTCTTCTTGATTATATACAGAAACAATTGGAGACATTGTCTGAGAAGTTCCAATTAAGAACATATAGATTATAAATGCAATATTATTACAAACGCTGAATGCAATAAGTCCAGATTTACCTAAAACCCATGAAATTAAGATATTTATAGCAAATAACTTTAATGTAATGAATAATTGAGTTGAGGATGATGAGAATCCTGAGGTACAGATTTCTTTTAAATAAGCAAAGAATCTGTTTAATTTGATTTTAGCCCTTGATAATAACTTAAATGTACGTTTAGATTTAAAGAAATATCTTGTAATATAGAGAGAACCTAAAATATAACCACTTACAGTAGCTAAAGCAGCTCCACCAACACCCATTCCAAAAACATTAATATATACAAAATCTAAGATGATATTTGCTATATTTGAGATTAAAATAGCTATTAAAGGTAAATTAGGCATACCATCAGTACGAATAAAATATGATAAACTCATCATATAACATAAAAATGGCATTCCAATAATCATAATGGTAAAGAATTGTTTAGCAAGGGGTTTAATTTGTTCTGTAGAACATAATATGTTTATGATTGTATCACTGAATAGTAATCCAAATACCATGATAATGATTCCCAATACAATCAATGAAACCATCGAAACAGTAAAGTAAAAATTACTTTTCTCATCATCATATTCAGCTTTTGCAACAGAAGCAAGAACACTTCCACCTAAACCAATCATCCAATAGATTAAATTTACTAAATTAACTACAGGAGAAACAACTTGAATAGCTGATAAATTAATAGCTCCAATTAAGAAACTAACAATTAATGAATCAGCAAATAAACAAGTGTTATTAGCCATTGATGTAAATAAAGTAGGTAAAAAGAATTCATTAAACTTACTTTTTATTAATTCATGACGTCTTTTATACAATTTATCACCATTATCATATTCTGCTTGACAAGATTTATATAATTCTCAAATTACCATTTAAATATCAAAGAAACATAAATCATCTAAATATTCAACAAACTTATAAACATAATCCTCAGAAATCACAGGCCATTTAACTCCTAAACGGTATAATGCTTGGATTGTGTAATTATTATCAACAGCTATCCAAATCTTTTTAAGTTTACCTGAACCTACAGAAGTAATAAGTCCTGAAACTCCTGCTTGACGTGTTTTATCATTTAAAACTTCATCTAATGCTTTTTCATACTCAACATCTTCAACAGAATCAATAATTAAGTCTAATGGTCTGATAACCTCAATTATATCACCGAAACAAATTGTGTGATGTTGATATGGATGGAAAACAACACATTCTTTTGGAGCTTTAGCTAAAGCAACTATAGATTTTGCTGTTACATCAATTGGACTGAATTCTACATTATTACTTAACATTGAATAAGGCATTACTCCAATTGTAACAAATGCTTTAAGACGATTAATAAAACCATTTGAATCAAAGTTAATTTGGAACTCACTATCTGAGTCTCTTGCCATTAAATTACCTACTCTCATGATTTTAACATCTAAATCATTTTCAACAGCTGCTTCTAAAATAGCTCTTTCTGCTAAGAATTTACTACTAATATACTGATTATCAATAGTTTGACCAATGAATAAATCTCCTTCATTATACTTATAATCAATTGGTGGGAAGTTATCTACACTTTCACCTGCAACACTATAAGTAGAGACTTGGACATATTTACAGTCTTTTAATTTAGCAAATTTCAAACCATTAATAACTCCACCAAGGTTGATATCTTCAATATCTGTTCCTGAGGAAAAGTGTTTAACATTTGCTGCACAGTTAACTAATGTATCAATATTAACTGATAGGAGTTTTTCAAAGTCTTTATAATCAGTTATATCTCCTTCAATAATGTGTAATCTTTTACCAAATAAGTCAGAATAGTCATTAGAGAAGTAATAGAAGAGTAATGTTTTTAATCTATCTTCTGAACTTAAATTCTTACGAGATCTTACAAAACAATAAATATTACCAGTTTCTTCTTCAAGTAATTCTCTTAAAACGTGGATACCCAGGAATCCAGTAGCTCCTGTTAAGAGAATATCTCCTAAACTATCTGCTTTTTCACCATTAATAAAGGTTTCAAGGGTGTTTTTCTTTAATAATTCATTAATTTTACTATAATCATAATTAGCTTCTTCACTAATCACAGCACCTGATTTATCATCTGATAATATAAACTCAGCAAGTTGACGTGGAGTTGGATTATCGAAAACATCACCATAATTTAAGTTATAATCCTTATTTAATGCAGACATTGTGATTTTAGTTACAAGAAGTGAAGTTCCACCTATTTCAAAGAAATTATCAGTAACTCCAACTTTATCAAGACCTAAAGTTTCTGCAAAAATATTAGCAAAGAATGCTTCAATATCATTTTCAGGAGCTACATACTCTGTAATTAAAATAGGTTCTGGTAAGTTTTTAATATCAGTTTTACCATTTAATGTTTGAGGCATTTCATCTAATTCCATATAAACAGTAGGAACCATATAGTAAGTTAATTTCTCACTAATTGTAGCTTTTAACTCAGCTATATCAATAGAAAACTCACCTTCAGCTAAATTATCCTTTTTATACTCATCATCAACAGTGAAATATGCACATAAATGATCATTATCTTTAATCTTTTTAACAAGTACAACAAGGGATTTAATTCCTGGATATGAAGAAATAGCTGATTCAATCTCACCAATTTCAATTCTTAAACCTCTAAGCTTGATTTGATTATCTAATCTTCCAAGAATAAAGACTTCTCCTTCATCGTTCCATTTAGCAAAGTCTCCAGCTCTATAGAATTTAATTCCATTAATATCCATATAAGCTTCTGCATTCTTCTCAGGACGATTAAGATAAGCTCTTGAAACTCCTCCACCAGCAATATATAACTCTCCAATAACATGAGGAGGAAGTGGATTAGAGTCCATATCCATAATTTCTTCATGAATATTAAATAATGGTTTTCCAATAGCTAAAACACCATCTTCAACTAAACGAGTATTACATACAACAGTAGTTTCTGTAGGTCCATAAATATTATAGAATATTCCATCAGATTCATTAGTTATTTTATCATATAATTGTTGTGGAATTCCTTCTCCACCTACACAGAATATCTTAAATTTAGCCATTTCATCTTTTAGCCCTTCAATTTCAAAGTATTGTAATAATCTTGAAGGAGTTCCATTATAAACATTAGCACCTGAGGATTTAATTAATTCATATAAAGCTAATGGGTCTTTATATTGTTCATCATTAGCAAATACAACAGTTCCACCATTAAGAAGTGGGATAAATGTCTCTTGCATAAGCATATCAAATGCAACAGTAGCTATGGATAAACATTTATAGTTCTCTTTTTTACTGTTTGTAGCTATTTCATAACAATAAATACTTGAAGAATCTGGATAAACAAAGTTAGTAATATTTCTATGTTCAATCATAACTCCCTTAGGAAGACCTGTAGAACCTGAAGTATAAATAATATAAGCTAAATTCTCACCATTTACATCAGGATTTGGATTAGAAACATCCTCTTCAGCAAGTAAATCATTAATATTTAATAAATTATCACTATACTCACTTAAATCAACTTCATTTATATCAATAATATCATCAACAATAATGAATTTAGACTCACTATCAGTTAAAACATGCTCAATTCTATCTTTAGGATAATCAGGATCAATAGGAATAAATCCAGCACCAGACTTAGCTATACCAAATATTGAAGCAAATACATTACTATTACGTTTTAAAACAAACATAACTCTATCTTCAACACCAACACCAAGCTTAATTAAGCTATTAGCTATACGATTTGCCTTAATATTCAATTCATTATAAGTAAATTCACCATCATCACAAATTAAAGCAATATCATCACCATGCTCAGCTACAACATTCTCAAATAACTTATTTAATCTATATTCTGGAATATCTTTAAGTTCAAATTCCTTAATCATCTCATCTGCAACAATAGAAACATCTTTAAGTAAAGTCTTAGATATCTCATCAGCAGATAACTTAGATAATTTATCTAAAACAACATTAATAGAGTCTAAAAATGTATTAATTAATTCTTTAGAGTATAATGCATCATTATATTTACAAGATAACTTATAGTCATCCTCTTCAATAATATTTAAACTTAATTTAAACTTCAAACCATCATAATCTAAGCTTTCACGCTCAATAATACGGCCATCCATAGTTATATCTTCAATAATCTTACCATGGAAAGCATATAAAAATTCAGGTATCATTCCATACTTATCAGCAATTTTAGTTAAAGGATAACAGGAATAAGATAAAGTATCTAACCACTCTTTATTAACATATTCAAAGTAGTCTTTAAAGCTTAAATCACTATTTATTTTCATAGTAATAGGTAAAGTCTTAACCATCATAGCTAAAGTATTTTGTTCCTCTGGAGTAAATCTTCCATTTGTAATAGTTGCAAATAATAAATCTCTATTATAAACAAATTTAGATAAAACAAAACTTGAAACACCTAAGAATAAATTATTAGGACTAATTGTTAATTTATTAGACAAATCATCAATCTTAGATTTATCAACAAATATTAAACCTTCATCCTCAACACCATCTTCTTCAAGACCACTTAAATCAGGAGATACTAAAGTTCCTTCATCAAAGTCCTTAATCTTATTATAATAGAATAATTCAGCTTCTTTATAAAGATTAGATTCCTCTATTTTAACCTCTTTTAAAGAGTAATCAAAACCATTAAGAGCCTCTACACAATCACTATCTTTTAATTCTAAATCAACATCATCATAAATTAAAGCTAATTGACGGAATAATAAATTCAAAGAAGTTCCATCAACAATAATATGATGGAAATCACTTAAAAGAGCAACATTACCATCACATTTAAGTATTTTAAATCTAAATAAAGGTCCTTCACTTAAATTAAATGGCTTAATAAATTCTTCAACATAATTTTTTACATTAGCATTACTTAAATTAAAATTGTCAATATTCCCATCAGATAACTCATCAAAATCAGCACCATTAGTAAAATCAACATCAACAATCTCAATTAAATCGTTCACTGGTAAACTATTTCTTTCCTCTTGATAAGCAATACCATTATCCATCACAATACGTGTTTTTAAGTAAGGATGATAATCAATCACCTTGATAATAGCTGATTTAAGTCTATCAGCATCGATTTTACCAAAGTTAATAAATTTAGGTAAATTATATGCAAGTTTTTCTGAATCTTTAACACAATCAAAGTATACACCTAATTGATTAGCAGTTAAAGGATATAACTTACCATCATCAACATTAATACCTGCATTAGTGCCAATATCAGCGTAAACATCATTAGAATCAATTTCAATAGCTATTTCTCTAATTGTTTTTATCTTAAGGATTTTATTAATTGATAAAACAACACCAAAATCATTAGAAATAGCTGAAATTAACTTAATAACAGATAAAGATGTAAGACCTACACTAAATAAATCAGTGTCAATACCAAATTCATCTGTTTCAAGAATATTACTTACAATATCAAATAAAAGTTTTTCAGTTTCACTTTCAGGAGCTACTAAATCATCACCACTAATCTCAATTTCAGGTAAATTCTTAAAGTCTGTCTTACCATTTGGAGTAGTAGGGAATTTATCTAACTCCATATAATAAGAAGGTACCATATAATCAGGTATTTGATTAATTAAGTATTCTTTTAAGTCATTCAAATCAACAGAGTCAATTACAGTATAATAAGCACATAAATGTTCTACATTATTAACTTTCTTAACCATAACTTTAATAGCATTAATTCCAGGATATTTAGCAATTGTATCTTCAATTTCAGATAACTCGATTCTTAAACCTCTAAGTTTAATTTGAGTATCATTACGTCCTAAAACATAGACTTCATCAAATTCGTCCTTTTTAGCTAAATCTCCAGTATTGTAGTAATTAATACCATTTAACTCCATAAAGACTTTATTTGTAAGTTCTTCATTATTACAGTAACCTCTTGCAATTCCTGCACCACCAACATATAATTCTCCTGTAACATAAGGAGGTAATTCGTTTCCATCAATATCCATAATCTTATCAACAACATTAAGCATTGGGAAACCAGCTGTAACAATTGGAGAGTCGATTAATTTACCGTGAGAAGCAATAGTAACCTCTGTTGGTCCATAGGAGTTATAAATTTCACAATCTGAGTATTCACGAATCACATCATATAATCTTGGAGGGAAACCTTCACCACCAACAATCATAAACTTACATTTAGCAACCTTATCTTGAATTTCCTCAAGTTTTAAGTATTCAAGTAATCTTGTAGGAGTAGATCCAAATGCATCAGCACCAGTTTTGTCAAATAACTTAGCAAGTTCAAGTGGATTTATAGATTCCTCATCATTAGCAAATACAACAGGCATACCATTCATAATTGTACCAAAAATCTCACGTAAAAATACAATAAATGAAACAGTAGAAATTGAAATCATCTTATTACAATTATTAACAAGAGCATAAATTGGCATATTTAATGGATGATTTGCAATATAATTAGTAATTCCCATATGAGTAAGCATAACACCTTTTGGTTTTCCTGTAGAACCTGAAGTATAAATTAAAAATGAAAGATTCTCAGGACTAATATCAACATCAGGATTAGAAACATCCTCTTCTTTAAGTAATTCACTTACATTAATAGCATTTTCACCATCATAGTCAATACCATCACTTATAATAACAAACTTAGCATTACTATCTTCTAAAACCTGATTAATACGTTCTTGAGGATATTTAGGGTCCATTGGAATAAAAGCACAACCTGCCTTATTAATAGCAATAACAGTAGCAATAAGATCACTATTACGCTTCATCATAAACATAATCTTATCTTCAATCTCAACTCCACGCTTAATAAGGCTATTAGCTATACGATTTGCCTTTTCATTTAACTCAGCATAAGTAAAATCACCATCATCAGCAGTTAAAATCACTTTATCTGGCTCATCTCTAACCCATCTCTCAAATATGTCCTTAATAACACCCTCATTTGCAAGTTCAATCTCAAAACCTTCATCATTATCAACAGTATCCTTAATAGAAATATCTTTTAATAATAAAGAAGAATCCTCAAATTTAGATAAAAGAACAATAACAGCATCTAAAAATGCATTAATAAGCTCATCAGAGTAATAAGAAGCATCATATTCAATATTTAAAACAATACCAGAATCCTCTTCAACAGTAGATAAAACTAATTTATAATTAGCTAAATCAACCTTAGCATTATCCCAATTAAATAAAATCTCACTCTCAAACTCCATATTTTGATTATTCACCAAAGGATAAAATCCAAAGTTTTTAACATCATCAAAGTGTTTATTAATCTCATCAAGATAATCCCCAACTGACTTATTACTATCAAAATGATATCCAATAGCTAATTCATTATACTTATTATTGTTATTAAGAATACTGGTATTAATATTATTATCATATTCATTTCCATTTACATTCCTATTAAATAAAGTAGCTATTAAAACATCACGAGAAAATGAAAACTTAGTGAAATTAAATAATAAAGCAGATAAAATTAATTCCTTAGAAATATCCTTAGAAAAGCCATAATTTAATAATTTAAAGTCAGAAGGTGTAGATTTATCATTAACATCTGGAGAAATAACAGTAGGTGCATCAAAAGATTTTATTAAATCATTAAAGTATTTCTCAGCTTCAAAGAACTCAGAAGGCAATATTTCATATTCAGAACATAATTTATCAGCATCCTCACATATATCTTCAAGTAAATCATTAATTCCATTAGCTATTTCAATAATCTGTTTATTTGAAAAACAATTCTTATTATATTCGAATAATAAAGATTGAAGACAATTCTTATCAGATAAATTCTTATTTACACGAATATGGAAAGGAAACTCAGATTCATTCTGATAAGTTAAAAATTGAGTATCATAATCTGTAGAATTAGATACCATAGAAAACATTGTAATAAGACCAGGTTCAATACCATTAGATCTTAAATCTGAAGAATAATTGTTAAATTGAAGTTTACCATGACTTAAACCAGATTTTAATACAGATTTAACATATAAAACTAATTCCTTAAAACTAACATCATCATTTAAATTAATCCTAAGAGGTAAAGTATTTACAAACATTCCCATCTTATCAAGTAAATCCTCACCATAATAACGGCCGTGAACAGAAGTATTCCAAATTATATCCTCACAATGCTTAGATTTAGATAAATATAAATAAACAGCAGATAAAGCCAGTACAAAAGGAGAAACACGAGTACCATCAATATTATTCAAAGAAGCTAATCCAAGAGTTAAATCATCAGATAATACCAAATTATAAGAATCCATCTCATGATTATCAAAATCATACCAATCCCCACTATAATCAGATAAATGACCTAACCAATAATCCTTCTCACTTTTAGCCTCATCACTTAATAAAAACTCACTCTCACGATTAACATAAACTTCATAAGATAAATCATTAGTAATCTCATATTCATCACCATTTTTAAAAGCATCAATAGCTTTTTCAATCTCATTAGGTAATATAGAGAAAAGAGAAGTCCCATCAAGTAAAATATGATGTACAACACCTGCAAGAATCACATAATCCTCACATTTAATAATCTTCCAACAGTACAAAGGAGAATCAAAAACACTATCAAAAGGATTAGCTAAACACTCTCTAACAAAATCCTCAATCTCCCCATCATACTCCTCATCACAATATTCAATATATTCAAACCTATCTACAATAGACTCATCATCGAAATAATACTGCTTAAAATCACCAGCATCATCATATTTAATACGTAAATTCAATGATTTAGCACTAATTACATTAATTGCCTCTTTAAGATAATCTAAATCTCCAATAGAATAATCCTTCCTAAAATTAAGATAAAAAGACTCATTATTAGGATTATTAATATTAGAAAATAAAATCATCTTTTGAGCATTTGATAAATCAAAAGTCATAATAAACACCTACTTTATATGATATATAATATATAATTAATTAGATATAAAAATAACTTAATTTTATAAAAAATAACTTAACTTTTTAAAATAAATAACTTAATTTTATAAACTATAAAAAATATAAATTAATTTAAAACATCAAAAAATATTTTAAAAAGTGATTTAAATGGATATTCAAAAAAATTTTAATGAAAAAGAATTAACCTTATTAATTAATGGAAGAGTTGACACATACACCGCACCTGAACTTGAAACAGCTATAAACGAAGAATTAGACAATATTGAATCATTAATCTTAGACTTTGAAAACCTTGAATATATCTCAAGTGCAGGTTTACGTGTCCTTGTATCTACTCAAAAAAAGGCAAAAAAACAAGATTTCTCATTTAAAATTATAAATGTTAATGATGTAGTTAATGAAATTCTCAGAATGTCTAAATTTGATAAAATATTAACTATTGAATAAAATAAGAATACGAATAATTAAATCTACTAAAAAATATCATAAAATATGATAAACTTATACTATTCAAATATTAAAGATTTAAATCTAAAAAAAGGATACAGTAAAGTATCTAATCAGCGTAAAGCTAAAATAAATCGTCTTAAATTTGAAAAAGATAAAAAATTAAGTTGTGGAGTTGAACTCCTCCTTATTAAATCACTTAAAGATATTGGAATTGAAGATCCTATTTTTAAATTAGATAAAAATAATAAACCATACATATCTAATTATCCCAATATCTATTTTAATCTATCACATAGCGAAAATATGATTGCTTGTGGAATATCTGACTCTCAAATAGGAGCAGATATTGAATATAATGACCCAAATATAGATTTAAACCTTGCAAAACACTATTTTTTCAATAAAGAATACAATTCAATTATAAACTCAAAAAACCCTGCGGATGAATTCTTTAAATATTGGGTTCTTAAAGAAAGTTATATGAAATATACAGGTTTAGGTTTTAAATTAGCATTAAATAGCTTTGAAATTGATATAAACAATAACTCTAATCAAATTATCCTTAAAAAAGAAAATAAACCATTAAATCTTGAATTTAATTTATTTGATATTGAAGAGAATACTTATAAATTAGCTATTTGCTCTCAATATAAAGTTAAAAAAGCAGTTCGAGTAAATATTGAAGAATTAATATAAATATAGTTAAAATTTTATTAATTTTAATCATTTAAAATATACAATATTTAGCTAAAAATTAAATATCAAAATT
>JAKSUE010000189.1 GCA_024409165.1 archaeon | reverse complement strand
ATCTTCATATTTTTTATATAAATCTTTTGAAGATTTAAATTATAATGAAGCTAAAATTAAAGTTAAAAATATTAAAGGTTTAACTAATAAGATTTATTGTCCTTATAAAGTTTTAACTCCATTTCAAATTATTAAATATTTTTTTGGTGTTAAAGGTTTTGAAATGGGATTATCTGAATTAGCTAGTAGTTTAATTATTTTAGATGAAATTCATGCTTATGATGCACGTACTACTGCTTTATTTTTAGAAATATTAAAAATCTTAAAAAATGAATATGGTGCTTTTATATTTATAATGTCTGCAACTTTACCTTCTTTCTTATTAAATATTTTTAAAGAGGAATTAAATATTGATAATTTAATTTCGTTTGATCACAATGAGTTAGATACATTTACACGTCATGAAGTAAATATTCTGGATGGGTGTGTTGAGGATTATTTGGATTCTATATTAGAGGATATTGAAAATAGTAAGAAAGTTTTAGTTGTATGTAATACTGTTAAAAAATCTCAAGATGTGTTTAATTGGTTTGAAGATAAAGGTTTGGATAATATTTCTTTATTGCATGGTAAATTTATATTAAAAGATCGTGAATCAATTGAGAAAAATTTGAGTGATTTGGATTTATTAGTTGGGACTCAAGCTATTGAAGTATCATTAGATATTAGTTATGATGTATTATATACTGAACCTGCTCCTTTGGATGCTTTAATCCAAAGATTTGGACGTATTAATCGAGTAGGTTGGAAAAATGGACTCATAAAACCAGTTAATGTATTTTCTTTAGGGTCTGATAAAGATAAATATATTTATAATATTAGTGTTGTTGAGAAGACATTAAATGTTTTAAGAGATGAGTCTATTTTGTTTGAAAGTAAAATTCAAGGATTATTAGATAATGTTTATGCTGATGGCTATGATAAAAAGGATCAAAAGATTTTTGATAATGTAAAAAATAATTTTTCTTTACAATATGATTCTCTTGTACCTTTTATAAATCAAAAAGATAGTGAAAAATTGTTTTCTAAACTTTTTAACTCTTATGAAGTAGTTCCTATAAAGTTTCAATGCGATTATCTGGATAAAATTAAGAATAAGGAATATTTTGAAGCAATGGCTTATACTTTATCTTTAACTGTAAATCAATTTTTAAGACTTTCTAAGGAAAATAATGTTCAGTTAATTGAAGGAACTTATTTTATTAATTGTCTATATGATTCTAATTTAGGATTATTGATTGATGAAGAAGAATCTAATTATATTTGATTGATATTATGTCTTCAATTAATGGTACTCAAATTAATTATTATTTTATTTGTAAAACTAAATTGTGGCTTTTTTCACATAATATTCAAATGGAACAAGAATCAGATGATGTTGCCTTAGGTAAACAATTACATGAAAAATCTTACAAAAGAGAAAAAGAGTTTTTAATAGATAATTTGATTAATGTAGATTTTATTAAAAACACTAATCCTATTGAAATTCATGAGGTTAAAAAAACACAGAAAATGGAAAAATCTCATGAATTTCAGTTATTATATTATATGTATTATCTTAAGCATGAGAAAAATATTGATAATATTGTTGGTTATCTTGATTATCCTTCTAATCGTGAAAAGATTCAAATTGAACTTACAGAAGAAAAAGAAAGTATGTTAGAAGAAATTATTGAGAATATTAAGGGTACTATCTCAGGTGGTATTCCTAAACCTAAAAAGTCTAGAATTTGTAGAAAATGTGCTTATTTTGAATTTTGTTATATTTAATTAGTTTTTTTTATTAAATATTTTTATTTTATGTGATATATATGGTTAAAAAGAATTATTATCTTTTATCTGAGGGTATTTTAAAACGAAAAGAGAATACTATTTATTTTGTTAATGAGAAAGGTACTAAACCTTTGCCTATTAATAAAATTCGTTCTATTTATGCTTATGGTCAGATTACTATTTCTTCTCAGGTTATTAATTTATTTGCTAAAGAAGGAATTCCCATACATTTCTTTAATTATTATGGGTATTATAATGGTAGTTATTATCCTAGAGAATTTTTATTATCTGGAGATTTATTAATTAAACAAGTAGAATTTAATATTGATTTTAATAAAAGATTAGAACTTGCTAAACTTTTTGTTGAAGGAGCAACTAAAAATATCCTAAAAGTCCTAGCTTATTATAAAATAGAAAATAATATTAAAAATACTTTAACAGAAATAAATAAAACTCGTAGGATTACTGAGGTTATGAATGTTGAAGGTAGAATACGTGCTGAGTATTATAATTATTTTGATGATATTCTTCCAGATAATTTTAAAATGGAAGGTAGGTCTAGACAACCGCCTACAAATATGATAAATTCATTAATTAGTTTTGGAAATTCTATGATGTATAGTACTGTTTTAACAGAATTATATAATACTCAGTTAAATCCAACTATTTCATATTTACATGAACCTGCGGAGAGAAGATTTTCTTTAGCACTAGATTTAAGTGAAATATTTAAACCTTTTTTAGTTGATAGGATTATTTTTTATTTAGTAAATAAGAAAATGATTACTGAAAAAGATTTTAATCAAGATTTAAATTGTTGTTTACTTAATGATAAAGGAAGAAATAAATTTATTAAAGAATATAATAAACGTTTAGAAAAAACAATTAAACATAAAGATTTAGGTAGGAAAATTTCTTATCAAAGATTAATTAGATTAGAAGCTTATAAACTTAAAAAACATTTTTTAGGATTAAAAAAATATGATCCTTTTGTTATTTGGTGGTAAATATAAATGTATGTTATTATTGTTTATGATGTTAAAGTAGAACGTGTAAATAAAATTAAAAGCTTTCTAAGACAATATTTGTATTGGATTCAAAATTCTGTATTTGAAGGAGATCTTACAAAAAGTGAATTTAAAAAAGTGGAAAATGGTTTAAAAGATATTATTGAAGAAGAGGAAGATTCAGTTATTATTTATAAAATGATAATGGAAGAATCTTTTACTCGAAATGTTTTAGGAGTAGAAAAAGCACCAATAAATGAAATTTTATAATTACCTTATATCTTTTAAAAATATTATTAATTTAGATTTTCATTGATTCAATAAAAAGTTACATTTTAATCACTCGTCGATCAATGTTATTTTTATTATAATTTTGTGCTAATGATATGAAACAATTGTTTGTTTTATTAATATTACTATAAATTTCATTTTTATTTGTTCTATTTCTTTATTAAAATCTTTTTTTAATTAATTAAAGTATTTTTCAGATTAATTTCATCTTTTAAAGTTAATTTTATGATATTTTTATATATTTAAATAAAGTTCATTATTAAAGATAGAAATATTTAAATTTATAAAAGAACAAATTTAAATATGGTAAATCACCTTTTAGAGGAAAAATTTCACCTGTTCTAATAAGACCATACTGGGATTGAAATG
>JAKSUE010000188.1 GCA_024409165.1 archaeon | reverse complement strand
TCAGAACTGTTGCTCATTATTCGTAAAAACTCCTAAATTATTGTTCGTATATTATAAAACAAATTTTATTATTATTTGTATCTTTAAGTATTGTTTTGAGGTGTACGAATGTTATTAATTTACTATTTTTTTGTTCAGTGTTTTTTTAATTTTATTATTAGTTTGTTCATAGTTTTATAAAATTATTATTTTTATGTAAATTATTTTAGCATATTTTTTAATCAGTTGTAGAAAGCTTTATATACTAGAACATCTAAAGTAAGTGTAGTTAAGATTCGCAGGCAGGGACCTTCAAAGTCCCAAGTGATGATCTTAACTTCTTATAATTTGATATAACTTTTTGAAAAAGGTTTAATTAAATTATAATACTTAAATTTTGAAGTAAAATGTAAAGGGGGTATTTTATGACAAATTTAAGAAGTACTAAGACTTTAGAAAACTTGAAAACTGCATTCGCAGGTGAGTCTCAAGCGTGTATAAAATATTTATTTTATGCAAGTAAAGCTAAAGACGATGGTTATGTCCAGTTATCTAATATCTTTTTAGAAACTGCCCATAACGAGAGAGAACATGCAAAGATCTGGTTTAAATATTTATCCGATGGGTCAATTCCAAATACTTGGGTTAACCTTGAAGATTCAGTAAATTCAGAACATGCTGAATGGGATAAAATGTATCGCCAGTTTGCAGAAGACGCTGAAAAAGAAGGCTTTTATGAAATTGCTTATCTTTTTAAATATGTTGCAAAAATTGAAAAAGGCCACTGTGAAAGATTTCGTGATCTGCTTAATAGTGTTAAAAATGACACTATCTTTAAAAAAGATGAAAAAGTGGATTGGAAATGTACAAATTGTGGTCATTCATTTAAAAGTTTTAATGCTCCAATGGTCTGTCCTGTTTGTAAACATCCAAGGGCCTACTTTGAGGCAAAGACTTGTGATTATTAAACCATTATATAATTATTAAAATGATGTTTAAGTCTGCCATTAATTAAACATTCATTTTATAATTTAATAATTAGTTTAATAATATAAATGTAAAATTTTTGTAAATAATCCGTAAAACGACTATTTTATCATCAAATGTAGTTTATATCAACATTATAGTTATTATATTATTTAATATATTAACTATAATACCTCTCAAAAATAAGTTATTGTTAATTGTGAATATTGACTATAACGCCTCTCAAATCACACGTGATCTAAGTGCAATTTTAATAAAACTTGGTATTTACTTAAATCGCTCAGCTTATCTAGTTAGATTCTATAATTATTAACCCATAATATAAATATTTGATTTCAACCGGACCTCATTTAATCTTAAGTATTTACCTTAGTTTTATTAATCTTGTATTTAGTTCATAGTAGTTTTAATAATTATAATTATTTTTTAATAATCATTATAATCATTATAATCATTATAATCATTTATACTTCAATTTATAATTAATTATAATCTATATAATCAAATTTTAATATTAGTTTTAATAAATTATTAGTAGGTAGTATTATGAGTAGAAAAGAGTTTAATAATTGTCCTGTAACCTATTGTCATAATGATAATTGTTCAAGTAATAAATCTTGTGCACCAATAAATGCATGTTCTAGAGAAGGAATATATTCTCTCTTAATTGTAATAGCTTTAATTGCAATTTTGGTAGCATTTTATTTTGTTTTTAATTATTTATTCTATTAATTTTTTTAATTATTTTCATACATTTTTTTATTTTTTTTATTTACTTGTTTTATTCTTTTTTTATAGATTTCTTTATCTTTGATTTGTTTTTTTAGTTTTTATTTTTAAGTTACCTTTTTAAACTATTCTTTATAATAAAATTATTATTACATAAAATTTATAATATTATTATAAAGTTTATACAGTTTATAAAGTTTATAAAGTTTATAAAATTATTATAAATTGTAATGATTATAATTATTTAGGGAGGTGAATTTTTGAGACCTCAATATGTTACTGTATCTCGTGTTAATCAATATATTAAACGTAAACTTACAAAAGATAAAGATTTAAGGAATATTTTTGTAAAAGGTGAGATTTCTAATTTTAAGGTTTATCCTTCAGGCCATTGCTATTTTACTTTAAAAGATGAAAGAAGTCAAATTAGCGGGGTTATGTTTAGAAACTTTGCAAAATCTCTTAAATTTAAACCTAAAGATGGTATGAAAGTCTTAATTGAAGGTGAAATTAATGTATATGATGTTAGAGGTACTTATAATTTATTAGCTCATAAAATTTCACAAGATGGTTTAGGAGATTTATATGTTGCTTTTGAACAACTTAAGAAAAAATTAAGAAATGAAGGATTATTTGATGATTCTTATAAAAAACCAATACCAAAGTTTCCAAAGAGAATTGGTGTAGTTACAGCTCCTACAGGAGCAGCTATTAAAGATATTATTACTACTATTAAAAGAAGATGGCCTTTATGTGAGGTAATTCTATTTCCTTCTTTAGTTCAAGGAGAACTTGCAGCTCCAAATATTGTAAGACAAATTAAAAATAGTGAAAAATATGAGTTAGATACTTTAATTGTTGGTCGTGGTGGAGGAAGTATTGAAGATTTATGGGCTTTTAATGAAGAAATTGTAGCAAGAGCAATTTTTGAATGTAATGTTCCTGTAATCAGTGCTGTTGGTCACGAAGTAGATTATACTATTTCTGATTTTGTTGCAGATTTAAGAGCACCAACTCCAACTGCAGCTGCTGAACTTGCTGTACCTAAATTCAGTGAAATTCAAAATAATTTAAATGATTTAGATAGAAGATCCAATCAAGCTATAAAACTTAAATTAAGTCAGTATAATTTGAGATTTAAAAATATAATTAATAAAAATATATTTAAAAATCCAGATTTAATTTATAGAAATGAACAATTAAAATTAGATGAATTAGTATTAAAATTAAATTTTGAATCAAAAAATTTAGTATCTACTAATAAAAATAAATTATCTGAAATTAAAAATTCATTCATATTTAAAAATCCAAAAATGATTATGGATAAAAAATCTAATCAATTATTAAATAATATCAACAAATTAGAAGTTTTAAATCCATTAAACACTGTAAAAAGAGGTTATACCTTAGCTAAAGTAGATGGTAAAGTAGTATCCAGTTCAAAAACTCTTAAAAAAGGAGATAAATTAGAAGTAGAATTCAAAGACGGTTCTGTTAATACAGAAGTCATTTAATTAATATAATAATTAATATACTTAATATAATTAATATAATCAATAATAGGGGAAGTTAAAATGGAAATTGATAAAAACATTAGTTTTGAAGAAAGTTTAGAACAATTAGAAGAAATTGTTAATAAATTAGAAAATGGTGATGTAGCTTTAGACGATGCTATTGAAGAATTTAATAAAGCTATGATTTTAGTAAAATTATGTGATGATAAATTAAAAAGCGCAGAAACTTCTATTGCAAAAATAGTAAAAGAAAATGGAGAAATCAT
>JAKSUE010000187.1 GCA_024409165.1 archaeon | reverse complement strand
AATTTTAAAATAAAATTACTAAATTTTATAAAATAATAATATTTACTATTTTACTAATTAATTAAAAAAAGGTGGTAATCATGAAAAAAGCGATTATTGAAACTGAAAAAGGAGATATTGTATTAGAATTATTCCCTAATGAAGCTCCAGGAACTGTAGCTAACTTTGAAAAATTAATTAAAAGTGGATTTTACGATGGTTTAACTTTCCACAGAGTAATTCCTAACTTTGTTATTCAAGGTGGATGTCCTATAGGTAATGGAACTGGAGGTCCTGGTTGGACTATTAAATGTGAAACTGAAGGAAACCCTCACAGACACGGAACTGGTGCATTATCCATGGCACATGCTGGTAAAGACACTGGTGGAAGCCAATTCTTTATTACTCACTCTCCACAACCTCATTTAGACGGTGTACACACTGTATTCGGTCAAGTTATTGAAGGTATGGATGTTGTAAATGCTATCCGTCCTGGTGACAAAATGGTAAAAGTCACCATTCAAGGTTAGATTAAACATTTAATATACAAAATAAGTTTATTATATAAAATAAGTTTATTAATTATAATAAATCAAAAGCAGTTGTTTACAACTGCTATTTCTATTTTTTTAATTTTTACGACAAATATAATTAACACTACTAATTTTACCAAAATACTAAAAAAAGAAAAAATAAGAATAATTTTTATAAAATTATTCTGTATTAAATTTGTCTTTTGATTTTATTCCAATTAAGGATGCGAAAATAGCTAAAATACATAAAATACAGCAGATTCCACAGATTAATTGTGAACCTTGGACAATTTGTGGAGCGTATTTTGGAAGCATTGGAGCATTACCCATAATCCATGCAAATACGAGAGTTAACATACCTAAACTCATGGTTTGACCAACTGTTCTCATTGTGGATTGTGATGCAGACGCTGTTGGTGCGAATTTAGGAGGGACAGAACTCATAATTGCATTCATATTTGGAGATGTGAATAATCCCATACCAAGACCTTGTAAAATCATAGCTATGACAACAACATAAAGTGGAGTGCTTGCATCTAAGAATGATAAAATTCCTAATGAAATAGCTGCAATAGCCATTCCAATAGCTGCTAATTTTTGTGGATGATACTTATCAGATAATTTACCTGCATTTGGAGCCATAAGAACCATTATAATAGGAGTTATGATAAGTACTAATCCAGCCATTTGAGAGTTCCAACCTCTAACATATTGGAAATGATAGTTAAGAATAGTTGTAACAACCATAATAGCTAAATAACTACAAAGTGCTGCAATATTAGAAGATAAAAATTTCCTATTTTTAAATAAATTCATATTAAATACAGGAGATTTAACTCTAAGTTCATAAGCACCAAATATTACAATAATGATTAAACCAATAATTGTAAGGACAATACCAAGTGTATTAGTTAAACTAGTAAATCCATATACAAATAATAAAATACCAATTGCCCAAATAATTGAACCTGTTTTATCAATTGGCTCATTTTCATAAGTTTTCCAATCTTTTGGTATTTTTACAACTAAAATTATCATACATAATACTAAAAATGGAAGTACAACATAAAACATTGATCTCCAACCAAAGTTATATGTAAGAGCACCACAAACAACAGGCGCGAAAGAAGTTGCTAAATAAACACCAGTAACAGCTGTACCTAAAGCTTTACCCCTATTTTTAGGTTTATTAGCAGATACAACAAGAGCCATTGCAGATACAGTAATAAATGCAATACCTGCACCTTGAACTATCCTAAATAATAAAAACATTTCTGAATTAAAGGACACACAAGCACCGACAGAACCTATAAAGTATACTATAAGCCCTATAAGAAGAGATTTCTTAACACCATACTTACCAGATAATTGGCCTGCTGGAACTGTAAACACAGCCATAACTAAAAATAAAATAGTAGGAATCCAATTCTGGATAAAATTACTCATAGCAAATTCACTAGCTATTGAAGGAACCCCAACAATAATCCCATTTGATAAGAATATTGCAAAGAAGTTACATAAAAAAGCTACAAGAACAGCATATGTCTCTACTTTAAATTCCATTCTTACACCATAAACTAACGATTATTTAATTATTATAATTTTATTATAATTAGTTAATTTTAATTATTTATTTAATTTAATAGATTTCTTAGTTAAACTTCTAAAAGTTCTCATGAAATTCTTATTTACTTTATCTAATCCCATCTTCTCTTCCCAATCATTGTTAATCTTTTCAATAATTGGAATCATTGCTTCACCTTTTGCAGATAATAAAAGTACATATTTACGTTTATTATCATCTAAACGTTCACGTAAAACATATTCTTTTTCTTCTAAATCTTTAAGAGATTTAGCAACACCACTTTTACTTAAATAAGAACTCTCAACTAAATCATCTTGACATAAATAATCTTTAGAATAAAACATTTTAACAATAAATGAAGCCTGATTAATATTTAAACCATATTCAGCTAAAGCATCATTTATATATTTCTGTTGATTTTTATTAAAAAGAAAAAGTAAAGAAGCAAAGCTTTCATCATCTAATTGAATTTTTTTACTCATAAAATCACCTAAAAATTAATTATAAAAACATTGTTAACTATTTATTAACTATATAAAATTTATAAAAAGAAATATATAATAGTTTCCATGTGAACTGTTCATTAAGAAACTATTAAAAAACCATAACAACTCATTAAATTAAAAATAAAAAGTAAATTAATAAAAAATAATTAAAAAAAGTATTTATAAAACAGAAACATTCGAATTATATAAATAACCCCTTAATTTTCTGAATTATCATCTTTAGGTGAAGATTTAATAATAAAATCAGTATTTGGTAAAGAATCCCAACCAAATTTTTCATCACTAGAATCTTTACCTTTAGAATCAGATTTTATACTTATATCAGTATTTGGTAAAGAATCCCAATCAGTCTTAGTATTAGAATCTTTTTCATCTTTATCAGAAATATTATCACCTCCTTTAAATAATTAAAAATAATATAATAAATATAAGTGTACAAAAAATCCCTATTATTAAAGAAATAAACCCAAATTTTCCTTTATTAGTTTTCTTAATTAAAAGATTATTATTATGAGCTATAGCATCATTTAAACTAATAATTGTATTTGGAATAATATTATCTTCAATATTTTTGTTATCATCCTTACCAAATTTGATTAAAGTAGAAATTGATGGAGCAGATTTAAACTCACCATATGTTAAAGCATTGACAAAAAACAAAATAGATACACAATAACTTATTATAGAACCTGAAAAAAATAAAATCAAGAAAATTAAATGTTGAATTGAAATAACTTCATATAAATCTACAATATTAGGTAATAAAGTACATTGAATAGTCAACATTACACCTAAAAAAGCAACAAGAGATTGATTTTTATTATCAATTAATTCATTTCTTCTTTCCTCTTCCTCATATCTATGTAAACTCAAATCCAATAATAATTTAACTTTTTCA
>JAKSUE010000186.1 GCA_024409165.1 archaeon | reverse complement strand
AGTTTCTTAAATTGAAATTAATTAATAATTTCATAATTATTTTTCTATTTTAGCTCTAAAAATCCGTTTAATTTATTAATAAGTTCATTTAAATTTTTATTTAGAGTTTTTACCATCTCTAAAAAAATCATCTTAAACACATTATTGAATATGTGGAAGTGATATGATTAAGTTAAGTGATAAAGATAAAATTTTTATCTTCATGGAATTAATAAAAATCATCATTTCCATTTTTAAAATGTAAAGTGGTTTTTAAATTTAAAAAAATTA
The DNA here is from genome assembly GCA_024409165.1 of archaeon. GTDB lineage: Archaea > Methanobacteriota > Methanobacteria > Methanobacteriales > Methanobacteriaceae > Methanobrevibacter. The sequence goes on along the minus strand of JAKSUE010000186.1, from coordinate 3,263 downwards.
TTTCAGATTTGATTTATCTTGAGATGGTTTTTCTCTATTAATAAAAAACTTTTTATATTTGTTTATTCTAATTATTATTATAAAGAAAACCACTTTTCTTTTATTTGATAATGTGTTTAAGTTGCTAAGAGAATTTTTATTCTTTTAGCATTTTTTTATATTATTGAAAGAACTACTTTCTTTAATGTATTATGTATATAACTTGCTAAGAGAATTTTTATTCTTTTAGCATTTTTTTAAACTTTTTTTAGTAAATGATTTATTTTTATTTAAATTAATTTAACGATTAATTAAATCAAATGTTTTAAGAAACTATTCAATTTAGAGGTATGTGTATGTCATTATCTGATGATGTAAGAAAATTTTTAGAAAATGAAGGTGCTGCAGATATAGGGTTTGCAGATATTTCAACTATTTCTCCAAAATTAGGATTAAATTCAGGAATTGTATTTTATATTCCATATGAAAAAGAAACTATAAAATCTATTAAAAAAGCTCCTACTGAAGAGTATTTAGCTGAATATCTTGAATTAAATCGTAAACTTGATGAAATAGCTATTAAATGTGAGGAATTTCTTATAGAGAAAGGATATAATGCATATGCTCAAACAACTACTCGTGTTGGTGAAGATGCTGAAGATAATAATCAGACTTTTTTACCTCATAAGACAATAGCTACTCGTGCAGGGCTTGGTTGGATTGGTAAATCTGCTCTTTTTGTAACAAATGATTATGGATCTGCTATTAGATTATCTTCTGTTTTAACTAATGCAAAACTTGATTTTGGAACTCCAATTGAAAGTTCTTTATGTCGTATGTGTGTTGTATGTCGTAATGAGTGTCCTGGTAGTGCTATAAGTGGTATTGAGTGGAATTCTAAAATGAATAGGGAAGACTTTTTTGATTATAAGAAGTGTGAAAAGAAGGCTTCAAAGATATCTAAGAAGAAATTAAAATCAGATATTACACTTTGTGGTAAATGTATTTATGTTTGTCCACATACTCAAAAATATATTAATAAAAAATAAAAATAAGAATAAAAATAAGAAGTAAAATTAAGGAATAATAAAATTTAAAAAAAAGAAAATATTGAAATTAAATTAAAAATTCAATTTCAAATGCAATAACTGGATATTCAAGTTCAAAGTTAGTAATAACTTCAGGGGAGATTTCTCCAAATACTCCAGTTATTTTACCAGCTTTAGATTCACCATCAACATTAGCTACTCTTCCTGGAATAAAACTTGTGTTTTCAGATGCAGAAATGTTCATACTGTATCCGAGGTTTCCAAGGACGCTTGCTACAGTGGATTTGATTTCTGTGAAGTTAGCACTTGAGTGGCAAATTAAACCTGCTAATTTTTTAACTGTTTTTGTTTTATTGAAATTAGATTCATCCATGTATAAGACATCACCGATTTCAAATATTTTTTGTGGAAGATCTTCATGTTTATTATCTTCTAAGAACTCCATTAAACTGTTAAGTAAGCTTGTTCTAATCATTGTTCCACTTACAGTGATTGGTCTTGCAACTTGAACATGGTCTATTTCTTTTTGGTTCATTTTTTCAAAGTGGTTGGTCTCACTTGTTAACATTAAACTCATTACTTCTTGGAATCCAAGTCCAACCATAACTTCACGGATTGTTTTTTCTCCTTTGAACCAGTTATGTTCATAAGCTACAGTAGAAATGTTTGGTAATTTAGCTTCAACACTGTTAATATGGTATTGAATAGCTATGTTTTCAACAATATCTACTTCATGTAAGATATCTACTCTGTAAGCAGGAATAGTGACTTCTAATTCGTTATCATTGATTATTTTAGCATTCATTCTTGCTTTAGCTAAGAGTTCTTTAACATCTTCAGCATTGAGATTAGTTCCACCAATTAATTCATTAGCTACATCAACATGTACATTTTTAACTTTAGGAGTTAAATCAGGAGTTACAATAGTTTTATCCTCATATTCAACTTCCATAGTTTTTACTTTTCCTCCAACTTCTGCAAAGGAACAACAGATGATGTTTAAACATTGATTTACAGCTTTTTCATCAGTTCCAGTTACATCTACAATAATATTTTTAGTATCTTCGGAAAGTTTAGTTAATTCTCCGTTGATAATTGGAGGCATAGATAAAATTTGATTATCTTTATCTCTAATAAGTGGATATTTATCGAATTTATCAATTAAATGAGCATATTTTGCACCTTTATCATGTTCAGTTAAAATCTCACCAGGAGTCATAGGTGCATCTTTTTCAAGAGGAATAAATTCATTTTCATCTTTTGGGGTTGCAATGTAGTTGAAAGGTGCATTAACTACATCTGCATTATGAATACCAATAGCTACTTTCTTACGGTCTCTTCCAATTACCCAATGTAAGTTTTCTTGGAAATCCATAATGTATTTAATTTTATCTCCACTAAAATCTACATTTTCAATTTTAGCAAATCCTATGTATGGTCTAATTTCAGCAACTTCTTTACTTACAGTTACTTTTTCACCAGATTCCTCAAGTTCATATTCAGGAATTCCAGTTTCTTGTCCTAAAAATCCTTTTAATGATCTTGCAACACCTTCAATAGATAAATTATCTGGACGGTTTGGGAAGAATTCAATTTTAATTTCTTCATCATCAAAATCTTCAATATCACTTGCCATCATAGGTATAGTATCAATAAGTTCATCTTTTTCAAGATCAATTCCTAAATCTTTTAAATCTTGATATTTAAATGTAATTACAGGCATTTAGTATCTCCTTTTTTCTAAATAATAATTTATAAGTATGATTTTTTATTGTATTTCTCATCAATCTTTATAATCCAAATAAAGCCATAAAGAATAAAGATTCTACAACAAAGTGTAATGATCTATGAGGTATCCAATCCATATGACGTATAGCTAATGAATGGCTCACATCCACCATGAAATGGATTAATCCTGCTAAAAATCCAATATTGAATGAGAAAAATACTATTGAAACAACAATAAAATGGAAAAATGCTTCTAAAAGTTCATGTACAATCCAAGTTTCAAATATAGAATCAAGTGAACTTTTAAGTAATCCTCCCATGAAAATAACATAAAAATCCTTCACAATATTCCATACGAGATTACTATGGATAATATCACTTATTGCCAATACAATTGCTACATAAAACCATAATAACTGCATTTTTTCACCTTTTTTATTATTTTTTTATTAATTAATAGTTTTTAACGAAATATATTATATTTTAATTATTTTAGTATTTTTATAG
>JAKSUE010000185.1 GCA_024409165.1 archaeon | reverse complement strand
AATTTAAGACCAATGCAAATTGCTGAACTCCAAGACCCAGATATTATTGATGATGATGGAATTGAAGTTGATATTATGGGTAGATTACTTACTCTTAATGGTAAACGTGAATTCCAAAGAGATGATGGTTCAGTTGGAGTAGTATGTTCTGCTAGTATTGCTGATGACTCTGATATTATTAGAGTTTCATTCTGGGATGAAAAAGCTAAATTTGATTTTAAAATTGGTGAAGCATACAAAATTGAAAATGCAAGAACCAGAATGGGCATGAACGAAGTAGAACTTAATGCTGGTAGAACTACAAGAATTTTACCTTTATCTGATGAAGAAGCTTCCTATTTGTCTTCTTATGAAACTTTAGAATCAATGATTTTTGAACCTAGAGCTATTGATGAGTTAGATGAATATGATAGAAATATTAAAGTTATTGGAAGAGTCTTAGATGTTCAAGCACCAAGAAAATTCCAAAGACAAGATGGATCTTCTAGTTGGGTTGGAAATATGGATATTGGTGATGAAACTGGAACTATCAGAGTTTCACTTTGGGGAATGGAAAAAATCCCTTATGACATCGGTGATGCTATTAAACTCCAAAACCCTAATGTCAGATTTAATAACAACTTTGGAAAATTAGAATTAAGTGTTGATAGTGAATTAAGTATATTAGAACCATCACCTAAAGAATTAGAATCTATTCCAGATATTGAAGAATTACAAAGAATTTTATATGTATCTAAAGATATTGCTTCTCTTGAAGAAGATGATTCTAATGTTAGAGTTAAAGGTCAATTTGTGGATGTTTATGGTGGTAGAATTTTAGTACCTAAATGTCCTCACTGTAATAATACTTTACAAGAAGATGAAGAAGAAGGATTCATTTGTGATTACTGTGGTGAAGATGTTAGTGAACCTAAATATCTTTTAATGATTCCTGGTAAACTCATTGATGATAGTTGTGAAGATGAAACTGAAGCAATTCAAATCACTTTCTTTAATAATTTAGCTGAAAAATTAATTAAAATGACTTTAGATGAAGTTATTGAAATTGTTGAAGATAGTGGAGATATGGGTGCTTTAGAAGGTAGAGTTGAACAACTTGAAGGTTTAACTTTAGAAGTTATAGCTAATGTAAGCTTTAACGATTATAATGAAGAAATTAGACTTAATCCAAGAAAGATTATTTCTATTGAATATTAAAATTAAATAGTTTTTAAGATTCTTTTGAATCTTAAACTATATTTTTATTTATATTTAACTTTAAAATTATTAGATTAAATTATTAAAATTATTAAATTATTGAGGAATTGGTTGATATGGTAGAATTAGAAGATTTGCCTAATGTTGGAGAAAAAACTGCAGAAAAATTAAGAGATGCTGGTTTTGCAGATATGATGAGATTAGCTACTGCTACTGCTAAAGAATTAGCTGTTAAAGCTGAAATTGGTGAAGGTGTAGCTGAAAAAGTTATTGAAGCAGCACGTAAAGCTGAAAAAATTGATTTTGAAACTGCATTTGATGTAATGGAAAGAAGAAGAGATGTTGGACGTATCACCACTGGAAGTAAAGGAGTAGATGAACTTATTGGTGGTGGAATTGAAACCCAATCTATTACAGAAGTATTTGGAGAATTTGGATCTGGTAAAAGTCAAATTTCTCATGAATTAGCAGTAACTGTTCAATTACCTCCTGAAAAAGGTGGATTAGATGGAGATTGTGTATTTATTGATACTGAAAACACCTTCAGACCTGAAAGAATTGAACAAATTGCTGAAGGATTTGGATTAGATCATCAAGAAGTATTACAACACATTCACATTGCAAGAGCATTTAACTCTTCACATCAAATCTTAATGGCTGAAAAAATTAATGAATTAATACAAAGTGGAGTAAATGTTAAATTAGTTATTGTAGACTCTCTTATGGCTCACTTCAGAGCAGAATATGTTGGAAGAGAATCCTTAGCTGTAAGACAACAAAAATTAAACCAACACTTACATGCTTTACAACAAATAGCTAATACTTATAATGTTGCTGTATTCCTTACTAACCAAGTACAAGCAAGACCTGATGCTTTCTTCGGAAGCCCAACCAAAGCTATTGGTGGTCACGTTTTAGGACACGCATCCACCTACAGAATATGGCTTAAAAAAGGTTTAGCAGGTAAAAGAATTGCTAGATTAGTAGACAGCCCTCACTTACCTGAAGGAGAAGCGGTATTTAAAGTTACTACCGAAGGTATTGTAGATTAAATTTAAAGTTAAGTAATAATTACTTTCTTTAATTTTTTAGAGGATATTTATCCTCATTTTCTATTTTTTTAATTTTTTAAAACATTATTTTTTATTTATCTTAACTATTTTTCTTATTTTTCCATAAATTATTTTAATGTTTTTTTACAAATATTAATTTTAGATAAATTTTCTTATTTTGTGATTTATATGGATTTTGTAACTACAATAGTGTCAATCATCATAATGATTTTAATTGGTGTTTTACTTAGGTATTTTAATGTACTTAAAGCCGAAGATAATGAAACACTTAATAAAGTTGTAGTTAATGTAGCTCTACCATGTATGATATTTAATGCATTGTATAGTGCTAATGTTTCCTTACTTCCATCTCTAAGTATTCTCACAGTTTTCATACTAATATGTAGTTTAATCGTAGGTATAATCACTTATTTAATACTTAAATACTTAGGTTATGATAAAAAAGCCCTTTGGAGTATACTCATTGTTGTACTTTTAGGTAATACTGGATTTTTAGGTTACCCTATATGTCAAGGATTATTTGGTATTGATGGTTTAGTCAGAGCAGCATTCTGTGATTTGTCCACAAGTATATTATTCATTTCTATAAGTATTATTTTAATGTTAATCTTTGATGGATCTATTAAAAATGCTGTTAAAAAAATAGTTACATTTATGCCTTTATGGGGTATTATATTCGGAATTCTTCTTAATGTATTTTCAATTTCAATTGGAGATTTAGGTTCAAGTCTTATTACTTACTTATCAGGTGCAACAGTTCCAATGATTATGATTTCTTTAGGTTTATCTTTAAATCTCCGAGGATTTAAAAGACATCTTAAAGAAGTATCATTAGCTTCATTTATTAAATTAATTATTTACCCAATAATAGGTTTTGGAGTTTTAACTCTTCTTGGTGTTACAGGTTTAGAACGTAATATTGGACTTATTGAATCAGCTATGCCTTCTGCAATGTTATGTTTAATCTTAGCTATTCAATTTAATTTAGATACAGATCTTACATCAGACTGTATTTTTAGTAATACTCTTATTAGTTTAATTACAATTCCAATAATTTTATTTTTCTTTATAATATAGTTTCATTTTATAATATTTTTCTTTATATTTTAGTAAGATTTATAATATAATTCTCTGTATATGGCCTTATTTTAATTAATTTCATAATATACTAAATGTTCTTATTAATAAATACTAATTTTTTTACTCTATTTTAATCAGTTATTTTCATAATTTTTTGTCTTAAAATTTGTTAAATTAATATATTGTTATAATTTTTTGCT
>JAKSUE010000184.1 GCA_024409165.1 archaeon | reverse complement strand
GCATCTTCTTTATTTCCACCAACAGCATCTGCAACAATTAAAGTAAGAGCAGGTCTAAGCATTTTTCCACCTGCTTTAGTTAAATAAATACAAGCTTCTTGAAGTTCTTGAGGTTCAACAACTCCTAAATTTTCTTCAATAGCGTTAACAACAATTTTAGAATATTCTTTTAAAACATTAGCAATATCAGACATAAGAATAACTCCAAATAAATATTTAATATTTTAATTTTTGTATAATTTCAATCATAAAGATAGTAAATATTATGTATTTACTATAATATAAAACTTTGTTTAAAAAACTTAAAAAAACATAATGAGTAAAATAAATTGATATATCCTTAAAAAACACGTTTTATAAAAGAATTTGACTAAAAATAAATAAATTTAAGATTTTATAAAGATTTAAAGCAAAATACTTCTAAAAACAAATAAGAATAATTGATATTAAAAATAAAGAAAAATAAAGAAAGATAAAGAAAGATAAAGAAAGATAAAAAGAATTCATAGGAGAAAATTATTCTCCGTTGAATACTTGAGCTTGAGCATTTCTTAAAATATGTACATTATGACCTATTTTATATCCTTCTTCTTCAGCAAGTTGACCATAAGCAACTAACATTGATAACTCACCGTGAGCTGGAATAATATGTTTAGGTTTAAGCATTCTTAAGAATTCTCTGTGATCTTCACGACCTGCATGTCCTGAAACATGGGCATTTGAATAGATTCTTGCACCACTTGATTTTAATTTAGATTCCATAATGTGTCTATTTGCAGCATTAGTTGGATTCGGAATAATTGGTGCTGAAATAATAATATTATCTCCTTTTTTAACATTGAAAGGAGTTCTACCACTTGCTATTCTTGGAAGAAGAGCATCTGGTTCACCTTGGTGACCTGTGGTAACAAGTAAATATTTTTCTCTGTTCTCTTCTGCTTTCATAAGAGCTTTATTAACTGCCTTTGGAGATCCTAAAACAGTAGCATTTTTAGGTAATTTTAAAATTCCTAAATTTTGAGCAATACCACAGAAACGCTCCATTGAACGACCTAAGAAAAAGATTTCTCTGTGACTTTTCTTAGCAATATCTGCAATAGTTTGAATACGTTCTACATGAGAAGAGAAAGTAGTTACAATCATACCTTTCTTTTCAGATAAAGGTCCTTTCATTAAATCTTCAAGAATAATACGAGCTACACGTTCGGAATAAGTCTTAACTTCCCCAAAATTAGCTGCATTAGTACTTTCTACAATAAGTGCTAAAACACCTTTTCTACCTAATTCTCTAAGTCTATTATAATCAGGTGGTGGAGAAACTTTTTGATGATTATCAAATTTAAAGTCAAGAGCATAAACAATAATTCCTTCAGGAGTATGTAAAACTGGGAATACTGCTTGAGGAATACTGTGAGTTGATTGAACAAACTCTAAAGTAATATCTTTTGATAATTTGATTTTACTACCTGGATTTAAAGATTTAATTGGGTTGTTTACTTTAAATTTACGTTCTCCTTTAATAGTTCTTTCAATAAGAGCAGTAGTATAAGGAGTTCCAATAATAGGTGCATCATATCTATGAGCTAATTTAGCTACAGCACCAATGTGGTCTAAGTGACCGTGGGAAAAGACAATACCTTTAACTTTACCATCAACATCTTTCATTAAAGTATCATCAGGAATAACTCCTCTTTCAATTAAATCTAAACTATGCATTCTATCGATATCTGTATCTTCGTGAATACTAATCCTATCTAAATGAATACCCATATCAAAAATAATTACATCTTCACCTACTTTAACAGCAGTCATATTTTTTCCGACTTCTTCATATCCTCCAATTGCAATAACTTCCACTACCAAGTTATTACCTCCATTTCTTTAATAAATAACATAAAATCCCCTATAATAATATAAGTATGATAACTAGATTAAATCTAAATCTAACTAATTTAATCTGATCTGAATCTAATCTAATCTAAATTAATAAATAAAAATCTATTTAGAATTATCTAATAGCATATTTTTTAGTATCAAATCCTCTTGATTCAAGCCAATCTTTAGTTTCACCTTTAATAATAAGATTTGAATTTTTAAGCTCTTCTAAATTATGAGCACCAACTAAAAACATAGCTATTTTTAAAGATTCATTAAATCTATCTACTAATTTAACAAGTTCTTCTTGCCCTTTATATGCACTTTGTAATGCAGGTAATGCCATACCTACAGCATCAGCACCTAATGCAATAGCTTTAGCTGCATCAAGACCTGATCTAATACCTCCTGAGGATATAACTGGAATATTTACAGAATTAACTACTTCAGCAGTACTAACTGCAGTTGGAATTCCCCAATCCCAGAATAATTCTCCAAGATATTTATCATCTTCACGATAAGTTTCAACAGCAGCCCAACTAGTTCCACCAGCACCTTCTACATCAATAAAACTAACTCCAGCATTTTCAAGAGCAACAGCTTCTTCAAAAGCAATACCAGTACCAGTTTCCTTAACCATAACTGGAACATCAATAGATTTAACTATCTCAGATATTGAATCAATATAACCTGTAGCATCAACATCTCCTTCAGGTTGAATTGATTCTTGTAATAAATTTAAATGAATAGCTAAAATATCTGCATCTAACATATCTACAGCATCACTAGCAAGTTCAATTTGAGGAGCTCCAATATTTCCTAAAAGAAGAGCATTAGGAGCATAATCCCTAACAACAGTATAAGTATCAATTAAATCAGGATTGTTAATAGCTGCTCTTTGACTACCTAAACCTAAACCTATTTTTTTAGTCTCAGCAACAATAGCTAATTCCTTATTAATTGCTTTAGCAGAAGGATGTCCTCCTGTAATAGCTGTAATAAATAAAGGAGATTCTAATTTCTTACCAAATACATCAGTAGAAATATCAATTTCATCCTTATTAATATCACCTAAAGCTCTATGGATTAATTCAATATCCTCAAAGCCAGTAGTTTTCTTATAATTAACATCATAATTTTTACAAATTAATAAATGTTCTAATTTTCTATCAGATATCATTTTAGCCTCTTAATAAATTAATTAATAAGTATAATCTATAATAATTCAACAATATTAAAAATAATTTGAAAAATAATTAAAAAAAGAAATCGTGAAAATATTTAAAATAAAATTACAATACTAAATAGACTACATTTAATTAACTGAATAGATAAAAATTAAATTAAATTAATATACTGTCTATTTTAAGTTAATAATAACAATATTCACTACCAATAATTAAATTAATACATAATAGCATTAAATAATGATAATCTCTATATATTAAATTTTATAATTTATAAATGAAATTAAAGTAATAATTAAATTAGTAAAAAGCCAATTATTAAAATCAACAGCAGTCCTCTTTTTTAATAATCAACTTAATTTTATTTTAAATATCATCACGTGTTTCAAAAATTAGGATCCCCTAATGTATTTAAAATTATTAATCAAATTAATTTATATTAAATTTGATATATTTCAATCATATTAATATATAGTAATTCTTATATTTAAAGATTAAG
>JAKSUE010000183.1 GCA_024409165.1 archaeon | reverse complement strand
AATTGTTTAGTTTTATTTATTTTAATTTTATTTTTTTATTAATGTTAATAGTGATTTTATGAATATTATGAGTGATGATTCAAAAGCTGTTTTAATTGCAACTTTGTTAGGTTTTATCTGTGTATTTAATGGACAAGGAATCACTATTGCATTACCATATATATCAAGTTCATTACATATTAGCTCTGTTTTTGCAAATTGGATTTCCCTTGCATTTTTTATTTGTGGTGCAGCTACAGGTTTATCTTGTGGTAAAATAATGCCTAAATATGGTGTAATAAAGACTACAAAGGTTTTTATGGTTTTTACAATCATTGGAGCTATTATATCTGTAATTTCTCTAAATCCTTTTATAATTATTTTAGGTAAAGCTATTCAAGGATTTTTTGTATCTGGTTTATTTGTAACTGCTTACTTAATTATTATGAATCAAATTGATACTGTAAAAATAGGTAGAGCTTTAGGTATTTCTACAAGTGGATTCTTTATAGCTTATCTTCTTGCTCCAATTATTGGTGGATTTTTAATTACTTATGTATCTTGGCAAGCATTATTCTTATTTATGGTTCCATTTTGTGTATTGGCTCTTATATTATTATTCTCATTTAATAATGAATGGGTTGAAGAATATGATGTTGATAAAATAGGAACTGTTTTATGGTTTATTTTGATGGTTGCTTTTGTTTATGGTCTTAGTTTCTTAGATACTTCTATTGGAGTAATTAGTTTTGTTATAAGCTTAATTTTAATGGCAATATTTGTATATTATGAACTTCAAATTGATGATCCATTATATGATTTTAGATTACTTAAAAACTTAAAGTATTCAGTTTATAATTATGCTGCAATGATGATAGTTTTTGTTGTTGATGGAATGATGTTTGTAATCACTTTATACCTGCAACATGTTAAAGGATTAACATCTATTGAAACTGGATTTATACTTGGTTTGATGGCTGCTGTATTACTTGTTATGTCTATAGTTGCTGGAAGATTATCTGATAAATATGATTCTGTAACTTTATCAAGATTAGGTATAATAATTGTTTTATTATCTTCTATTCTATTAGCATTTTCTAATTATCTTCCATTATATATTATAATAATTGGTTTAGTTGTTTTAGCTATTGGAAATGGTGTATTTGACACTCCTACACGTAGAATGATTTTAGATATTCATGGTAGTTCCAGACTTCCTGAGGTCTCTGCATTCTTAAGTTCTGTTCGTGATATGGGTTCATTAATAGCTCTTGCAGTATTTACATTAATCTTAGATGGATTTTCTGGAATTAAAGATAATGTATTATATTGGGCAATTAGTAGTCAATATATATTTATAATCTACATTCTTGTTTCAATTTCTGTAATTGTAGCAGTTTATTATTTAAATAGAAAAGTTAAGGCAGTTTAATAACTTGTTATTTTTCTTTGTTCTGATTTATTTAATCCAACAACTGGACTGTCACTTAGCACTTTTCTACCATCAACCATAATTCCCTCAAGTTCAAGTAATGTTTTTTTAGATTCTAAACCAGATTTCACACCACCAAAACCACCAATTGTACGGTCTGATTTTACAGTTCTATGACAAGGAATTATTATTGGAAATGGGTTTTTAGAAAGTGCAGATCCAACAGCACGGTAAGCTTTTGGATTATCAACTGCTTTAGCTAATTGTCCATAACTATTTACAGTTCCTTTTTTAGTATTAAATTCAGCTATTAAAACTTTTCTTTGAAAATCAGTTAATTTATCTAAATTTAAATAATCAAGTGAAAAATGTGCATCTTTTTCATTAAAATATTTATTTAACTCTTTAATTATCTTTTTTAATTTTTTAGGAGATTTTTTTAATTCAACATTAGGATATTTATCCATAGCTATTTCATTTGCTGTCTTTTTAGGAGTTGATAAAATTATCTCTTCAATTTTAAATGGATTTTTCTTCCAAATTATAACTATTTCACCTATTGGTGAATCATTAATAATTCTTTTATATAATTTTATATCATTTCTATCTTCTTCCATTTTATCAACATCCTTATTATACTCTTTTAATCTATTTTACAGGATATACAATTTTAATACAAATGAAAATCATCACCATAAATATGAATAATAACCAAGTTCCTAACTTAATTTCTTTGTAATTACCTGAGAATACTTTAATTATTACATAACTAATTATTCCGAATATAATTCCTTCTCCAATATCATAAGTAAGTGGAATTAAAATAACTGTTAAAAATGCAGGTAATCCTTCACTTGCATCTGAAAAGTCGATATCTCTTATTGAATTAATCATTAACATTCCAACAACAATAATTGCAGGAGCTACTACAAATTGTGGCAATATTGTGATTAATGGAGAGAATAAAAGACATAATAATAAGCAAATTCCAGTTACAACTGCTGCAAGGCCTGTTCTTCCACCAATTGTTACTCCAGCTACTGATTCAAGGTAAGAAACCATTGTGGTTGTTCCAAGAAGACCACTTATTATACTACCAATTGCTGCAGGTAATGCTGCTTCTTTTAATTTAGATTTATGTTCTTTAGTTTCAACATTATAATTCATATCATTACTATCACAATCTCTATTATTTGCCTCACAATCAAACTTATTCATTTGAGAATCAACACCAATTAAAGTAGATAAATTACTTGTAAGGTCTATGAATAAGAAAATAAATATTGTAACAATAAAGAAAATCATTGTTGATGTTGAAGCAGTTAATGCTCCAAGATTGTTTATATTAAATGAATAATTCATAAATCCTGAGAATACATTTAAATTAATTATTTGAGTTGGAATTAAAGAATAAGCTCCAATAGCAGGATTAACTACATACCAACCTGTAAGTTCAGCAATAAGGCCAAGTATATAAGTTATGATTATTCCAATTAAAATAGCACCTTTAACATCTTTTTTCATTAAAATACCAGTTACAAGTACTCCGATTAATGTTAATGCACATTGTGCTGTTCTAAAATCTCCAATTCCTACTAAAGAGTTTGAATTAGCTATGATTATTCCTGATCCTTGAAGACCAATAAATGCAATAAGAAGTCCAAGTCCTGCGGTAAGTCCATATTTTAAAGTGTCTGGAATTGAGTCTAAGATATATTCTGTAACATTAGTTAATGCTAAACTAAGTAAGATAATTGCTTCACAAATTACTGCAAGAATCCCAACTTCCCAAGGTAATCCAACACCTTGAACAAGAGTATATGTAAAATAAGTAATAATTCCTGTTGAAGGACCCGCTATGTAAATTTTATTATAAATAGTTCCAAGAAGGAAACATGTTATTGCTGCACCAAGTGCAGTTGCTGCAAAAACAGCATCTTTATTCATTCCAGCTTCACCAAGAATATTTGTAGTTACTATGAGCATAAATGCCATAGCCATAAACATTGTTAATCCTGCAAGAATTTCTGTTTTTACATCAGTTCCATGTTCTTTTAACTTGAAATAATTTATAAAATTCATTTAATCATTCTCTAATAATTGGATTCATATTGTTTAATCAAACAATACTAAAATTTTAAATAATTTTTATTAACAATTAAATATATTA
>JAKSUE010000182.1 GCA_024409165.1 archaeon | reverse complement strand
TGGATTCTTGTATGGCTTTTGTTGATAAAGCAGAAGAAACTGTTACTGGTTGGGCTAAAGTAAAAGTTGTAAAAGGTGCAATTCGTGGTGCAGGTTCTGGTTCAAAATACAGCCTTTACAATGAATCAATTGCTTCTTTCACAACTGGTGAATTGTACAACCACAAAGACGCTCAGGGCTTTATTACACTTGCAGGACTCCCACTTAAGGTTCGCGCTATGATGGAACAGCAGGTTGGTGAAGGTCAGGCAATTGCAGAAAGCAAAAACTTGAAAAAGAGACCTACTGAGTAATGCCTATGTGAGATGCTGAAACAAGTTCAGCATGACGGGATGCGATGAATTTGTCATCTCGTATGAATGCACGTCATCCCGAATTTATTTCGGGATCTCACAAACCATGTCATCCCGAACTTGATTCGGGATCTCACAAACCACGTCAATCCCGAATTTATTTGGGGAGCTAAAAATACTATTAATGAGATGCTGAAACAAGTTCAGCATGACGGAAAGGGATAATGTATTTTTCTACGTTATCCCTTTTTTTATATTTCTATAACTATTTCTGTTCCTTCGTTAGTAACTGAATCAATCTTAATATAACCATTTAGTACATCAACTCTTTCCTTTATGCTTTTTATACCAAAATGATTTCCATCAGCTTTTTTAATAACATCGTTTGTAGAATTAATAATATTTAAAAGCTCTGGTTCAATTCCAATTCCATCATCAGTTATAATTAATTTATGAATTCTATTTGAATTAGGATTATTGTTACGGCGAATCAAAATGGAAACTTCAGTAGCATTTGCATGTTTAACAATATTTTGTAATGCTTCCTGGATGATTCTATAAATATTTAAAAGCTGGTTATTATCATAAATAGAAAAATCTACATCTTCCAGAACAGTCAGATTATATTCACAATTCGTTCTATTTTGTAAATCGATAATTAAATTTTGAATAGAGGAAATTAATCCTGTTGAAACAATATCGGGAGCAGAATAATCGCTGCATAAAAATCTGATATGATTAATACATCCTGTCTGGTGGCTTCTTATTTCTTCTTTTAGGTTCTCATCTTGGATTCGACCAGCAAGAAGGTTTACATAGCGCATATCCTGTGCAAGAGTATCATGAAGTTCCCGTGCCATTTTTACTCTTTCTTCTTCCTGTGCTTTAATAACATAAGATAGATATAATTTACTTTCTTTAAGATTTTGTTTTTGTTTTTTAATATCCAGCCAACCATAGTAAAACAGAAGAATAGAAATAAGAATAAATAAAGGAAGGGTTATCCAGAAAAATGATTTATATTCTTTTATAGCAAGGCGTTGGTTGTATAATTCCGTAGCATTTATATTATTTATGCCTTCTGTAATATTGAATAAATCGTAGCATAGCATCTCTTTATTAAAATCATTTTTTGTTAGAATCGTTTCCATATTACATAAACTTTCGTTAATATAGTTCAGTTCTTCACTATAAATTTTAAAAATATATTGTTTTGAAGAATCAGATATATTTGGTGAATAAATATTTCCGGAGCAGAATTTTTTTAAATCATTGATATTAGTTTCAAATTTTTCTTTATTAAAATCTTCTTCGAAAAAGGTATAATAAAGATCATAATAACTAGCAGTCAGTTTTTGTTCATAAGGTTCTTTTTCAAAAGGAGTATAATTATCAGGTATAATGATGAACTCAAAAAATAATGTAGTACTTAATGCCGTAAAAATAAGCAAAAATACTGTTGTATATATTTCTTTAACTCTTTTAGTAATCCGCTTATAAATAGAAGCTAAAATAAAACCTAATAAAGTCGCTACAGTTCGATCAATAAGTGTGATGGGGAGTCGGCCTAGAAAATAAACAGGTAAATTATTTAATCTTGATAGAAGTAAATCTACAAAAATCATTCTTGTATGATATTGCTCTTCTGTCGGTAATAAACAGTTGATTAATGCAGAAATAAAGCTGGATGTAATTGCAGAAATTACGACTATAAGCAATAAGTATAAAAAAGAATTGAGATTAGATTTTACATCTTTTTTCTTGAGCATTAACCAGGTAACAACAATAATTGAAATACCAGAAATTAAATAGAATCCATATGAAATAGACGAACCTAGAATAAAATAATCAATTCCCATTTGTATGAGGTAATAGGTAATCATTGAACCTATTGCGGCCAAGATTCCAAATATAAAAAGAATTGCTATTACAATTACAGTATCAAAAAATAATGGAGGTGCAATATGAATAATAGTTCCAAATTGAACAAGTACGAAATTTAAAAAACCTCCAAGAATGCTGATAAATATAATCTTGAATATTTGTTTAACTGAAGTGTTAAAAGTCATATAAGCCTCTAATCAAAATAAGCAATTAATGAATTACGATTTGTACTCTATTTATGAAGATATCTTGAATATTTGGCATGATAAAATAATTGAAGTTCAGAAAAGTAATAAGTTGAAACTGAAACAACTTGAAAAGGAAGGCTATAATGAAATATTGTTTACATACTATTATTTTCGTTTAGATAAACGTGCTTTTTTTTACTTGAAAAAACTTGCTGAAAGATATCCTAATTCAAAATATATGGATAGATTAAAACGTGTTTACAGAAGTGGTTATTGGGGGTGGCACAGAAGAAATCCTGAGATGGCAACTAAATTAAATAAAAAGTTTGTTCATGAATTTTTATAAATACAGTATAATACACCTATGAATGCTCAAAAAATTAAATCTATAGTTTTCCGTTATATTTTATTTTTAATTGGACTTTTTATAGCTTCATTAGGTGTTGCATTTTCTACAAAAGCTGGTCTTGGAACTTCTCCGGTTGCTTCGGTTCCTTATTCTGTTTCTTTGCTCTTGAAGTTTTTATCTTTTGGAATGTGGCTTAATGCTTTGAGTGTGATTCAGATTACAGTGCAAATCTTAATTTTAAGAAAAAACTGTAACTGGTTTGAAATAATCATTCAAACTATACTTGCATTTGTATATGGATATCTTACTAATTTTTCTTGCTGGCTTATTCGGGATATTCAAGTTTCTGCATATTGGCAACAGTTTCATCTATTAATAGCAAGTTGTTTTATTCTTGGTTTTGGTATTTGGATTCAGTTTAAAGGTGGAGTTGCAATGCTTCCAGGTGAAGCAATGAACAGGGCTATCAGCAGTGTAACAAAATTTAAATACGAAAATATTAAAATCTTTTTTGATGTATTTTATATTGTTGTTTCTGTTGTAATTTGTCTTGTTTTCTTTAGAGAATTAAAAGGGGTTCGAGAAGGTAGTGTCATCGCTGCTATATCTATAGGTTTTATTATTAAATTGTTTAATTTTATTTATAATCGAATTATCGGCACCGAGAAATGAACAGTCTGCCTTTAGGCAGAGTCCGAAGGACCGTCCGTAGGTAAGCTGTGAATTGCGAGTCTTAAATTTAGCTTTGCTAAAAATCTCATTTATTTCAATTGTTCCCAGATTGTAAAAATCTTTGCTAAATGGTAAAATATATCCCAAATAAAATTTAAACTAATTTTATAGGAGCAATAAATGATCTACACAGCAGAAGTAGAACATATGTGTCCTTT
>JAKSUE010000181.1 GCA_024409165.1 archaeon | reverse complement strand
GAAACAATATATATTTATTTAATTAACATTGAATCTTTAAAATTTTAAATTCTATTGTTTTTAATATAATTGCTTTAATGAATTAAATTAAGGAGTGTAAATAGTATGGTAGATAAAGAATTAGAAATGACTTCTGATGAAGTTATAGAATATATTAAGAATAATGTAAAAGAATTTGATAGAATCAATCTTTCTTATAACAGAGTTTCAGCTGAAGGTGATTTTTTAGGTATTGATAATTCTGATGTAAGAGGTAAAAAAGCTTGTAATATTATGATTGCTCTTGATGGTGCTGTTGTTAGTGATGTTATTGAAGTAGATCTTGAAGAATATAAAGATGATATTATTGAGCTTTCACATTATCCTCAAGATAAATCTAAAGAGTCAGTTTATATTGAAGTTTTATAATTAATCTTTTTTCCCTCTCTTTTTTCTTTATTTTGTTACTGTTTTAATTACTGTTTTAATTACTATTTTAGTTATTATTTTTGTAATAATTTTTTATTTTTTAATTGTATTTTTTCATTTTTTTACTTAATTTTATAATAATTTTTATTATATTTTTTTCTTTTTTTCTAATATGTAATAAAAATAGATAAATTTATATACTAATTTATTACAATATTATAATATAATTAACTTGGTGATAACATGATTGAAAATAATATTTGTTTACTTACTGATAGTTATAAGATTACTCATCATTATTTATATCCAAAAGGAACAGAAAGGATTTATTCTTATCTTGAAAGCCGTACAGGTGCTGAATTTAATAGAACTGTATTTTATGGATTACAATACATTATTAAGAAATATTTAGAAGGTTCTGTTGTTGATGAAGATAAGGTAATTGAGGCAGATAAACTTATTGAGAGTCATATTGGGCCGGATATTTTTAATTTTGATGATTGGATGTATATTGTTAATGAACATGATGGAAAACTTCCTGTTGAGATAAAGGCAGTTCCTGAGGGGACTCCTGTTAATGTGGGGAATGTTTTAATGACTGTTGAGAATACTGATAATCGTCTTTATTGGTTACCTAATTATCTTGAATCATTATTACTTCAAGTTTGGTATCCTTCTACTGTAGCTACTTTATCAGCTGAAGTAAAGAAATTATGTGATTTTTACCTTAATGTGACTGGTTCATCAAAGGATAATTTAGACTTTATGTTACATGATTTTGGTTATAGAGGGGCTTGTTCTTCTGAAGCTGCTAAATTAGCGGGTTCTGCACATTTATTGAATTTTTCAGGTACAGATACAATTCCTTCACTTTTAATTCCTAAAAATTATTATAATAGTGATGTTATTCAAGGATTTTCAGTTCAAGCAACAGAACACAGTGTTATGACTGCTTTAGGACCTAATCATGAGTTAAAACAGGCAATTAATGTTGTTAAATCTGCAAAGGATGGTATTTTATCTATTGTAATAGATAGTTATGATTATAAAAATTTCTTAATTAATGCATGTTGTAGTGGATATGAATTAAATAATGAAATAATTGGATTTTTAAATAAATCTGAGGGTAATAAGATTGTATTCCGTCCTGATAGTGGAGATCCTGTATCTACAACTCTTGATTGTCTTGAAATTATGGAAGAAGGATTTGGAACTTATAAGAATGATAAAGGATACAAATTATTTAATTCTAATATTGGTCTTCTTTGGGGTGATGGTTTAGATTATCACAAGATTAGAGATATTTTATTTGCTATTAAAACAGAGAATTGGGCTGCTGAAAATATTATTTTTGGTATGGGTGGAGGTTTACATACTTCTGTCACTCGTGATACTCAAAGAAATGCATTTAAGTGTTCTGCTCAAAGAAGAAATGGTGAATGGTTTGATATTTATAAAAAACCATTAGATAATAGTAAAAAATCTAAAAAAGGAAGATTAAAATTATTAAAAATAGGTTCTGATTATAAAACTGTTAATATTGATGATGAAGGGGAAGATGTTTTAAGAACTGTTTTTAAAGATGGTGATTTATTAATTGATGATTCCTTTGAAAATATTAAAAATAGAGCTAAATCTTACAATTTATACCCTTTAAAAATATAGTTTTATAAATAAATGTTAAATTGTTTTAAAAATAGTAAAATATAGTAAACTGTACAAAAAACAAGAAAAATAAAAAAAGAAAAAAGAATAGAAAAAATAAAAACTTAAATTTAATTTATAAATTTAAGTATTTTTTCTGTTCATAACCGAAGACTTGAACACGATATTCATCCCATTCTTTATATTTTGAATCTAAGAATGCATTAAATATATGTTCTCCAAGTGCTTCTTTCATAACTTCGTTAGTTTCGAAGGTATGATAAGCTTCCCAGAGACTTGAAGGTAATAATTCAATTCCTTGTTCATCTCTTTCTTCTTCGCTTAAGTCATAAATATTAATTTCGGTAGGTTCACCAGGGTCGATTTTGTTTTTAATACCATCCATACCTGCTTCTAACATAACAGCAAATGCAAGGTAAGGGTTACAAGTTGGATCTGGGCTTCTGTATTCAATACGAGTAGCTTTTCCTCTTGCTGATGGAACTCTGATTAAAGCAGATCTGTTTTGAAGACCATAGGTAATATATACAGGTGCTTCATAACCTGGAACTAACCTTTTATAAGAGTTTACAATAGGGTTTGTAACAGCTGTAATTGCTGCGGAATGTTTTAATAATCCTCCAATAAACCACATTGCTTCTTGTGATAATCCACTTTCACTTTCATCATCTGCAAAAATGTTTTTACCATCTTTGAATAAACTTTGGTGACAGTGCATTCCACTACCAGGTTCACCAAAGAATGGTTTTGGCATAAATGTTACTCTGTAATCTAATCCATCAAAATCAGCCATATTAGCTACAATAGCTTTAATAGCTTGTTTAAAGGTGATTACTGCATCTGCAGTTTTTAAAGCATCATCAAATTTAAATGCAATTTCATTTTGACCAGGACCTACTTCGTGGTGACTTGCTTCAACTTCAAATCCTAACTCTTGTAAGTTGATAGTTAATTCTCTTCTAAAGTCTGCTCCTTTATCAATAGGTTCTACATCAAAATAACCTGCTGTATCGTGAGGAATTGGGTATCCATCTTCATCAGTATCTACAATAAAGAACTCCGGTTCTGGACCTATGTTGTAAGTATAACCCATTTCTTTAATCTTATTCAAACTTCTTTTAAGTATTCCTCTTGGGTCTCCTGCAAATGGTTTTCCATCAGGAGTATATATATCACAAATTAATCTACAAGATGCAGATTCTTCAGGTCTCCAAGATAATGCAGAGTAAGTGCTTATATCTGGTTTTAATACAAGGTCACTTGCATTAACTCCTACAAAACCTGCAATTGATGACCCATCAAAAAGAACTCCCTTTTCAACGATATCTTCCATATCGTCTGCTTTAAATGGAATTGACACATTTTTAGGAATTCCATGTAAATCTACAAATTGGAGTCTAATAAACTTGATATTATCTGCTTTCATTTTTTCGATTAATTTAGCAATTTTTTCATCCATTTTTTATTCTCCATTAATAAACTAGATTAATATAATTAAATTGATTTTTAAAATTTAAATTTTATATAATTTTATAT
>JAKSUE010000180.1 GCA_024409165.1 archaeon | reverse complement strand
TGCAAACAACTCTGCCTTTTCATCAAGGTTTCCAAAAGAACCAGCAATATAAATCATAAGTCTAATTGTACTAAAACTTTATTTATAAAATCATACTCAGTACTACTAATCTCATGATTAGAAGTCATAAACTCTAGAAATTCTCTAGCAGTTCTTTTGCCATGAACTTTAGTATATTGACTACATTCCCAATCAATAACTAAATCTAACCAATTACATTTATCAGTTAAACGATAATGTTCTATATGATGATTAGAATGAGTTATATGATAGTTATGCATTTTGTTATAATCTACAAATAAAGCCATCCAAGGTTTATACCAATCATGAAATAAATGATGTAATTTCCAGACTCCAAAATTCATTGCAGTCATATTAAACGCGCACCAATGTGCAAACCAGTACTCGAAATTGCCTTTCTTGGTCTCAGGATATTTTCTCATAAATTATTCTTTTTTATTTACTTTTACGTCTAAAATATAACCATCAGGTTTTATACTTAAAGTATCTACTATTAATTCGTTATTTAAATACTTAATAACAGTACTTTTTTGAATCTGACTTGTAGTTGTTCCTATAATAAGAATTAAACTAATCGTTATAGTAATAACACAAAATACATTAATTGGTGAAAATTCTACATTATTAGATACCAAAATTACCATAAGAGCAGCCATTAAACAAATAACTGCTATAATTATTATTGTTACCATAAATTATTATTTTTAATAAAATCTATTATATCTTTACAAATAAGAATTATTAATAAAATCCAGGCAAAATATATTATTATATCTATAAAATTCATACTCCATTATATTTTAAAACTTCTTCTGGATATAAAACATTTATTTTTGACATAATAAAATTTTCTGAAGGTAGAATATCTAAAAAATTAAATTTAGATAAATCAATGTTTAATATTTCAAAAGATTCTTCTGTTTTAATTCTTATAGTATTCATAATACCAGATTCATTTAAATAAATCTCTAATATTGCATTAGATATATTAAACCCTTCAGAAGATGTATAATTACCAAATGTGTTTACATTAATATTTCGACAACCAGATAAAGAATAATAAATTTTAAATATTTCAGCAATATCTTTAAATACTTCTGATTTATTTTTATTATTTTCTTTTTTTAAACCATTAAATAAATGTTTTACTTTATTAAGATCATTAATGTATTGAGAATCAATAATTTTACCGGAATAAGGATTACAAAGTTTTCCATCTAAAGTTAAACCATAATAATCATTTCCATGTATTTGTACTTCAGACATTGAATACATAAAATTACAAGCTTCTGTAAACCACAAATTACCTATTAATTTTCCATCTAAATTAATAAAGTTATATTTGTTATTATATTTAATTCTAATATATCCATTATAACTATAATTTTCAGATCTATATCCATAATAATCAGAAGGATTACCCTCTCGATATATATTTACATCGTCAACCCAATAATCTAAAAGTAATTTTCCTTGTTTATTAATAAAATTATATTTATCTTTTAATCTAACCTGAAAAATATTACCAACAGAATTAATCCAATCGAACCATTTTTTACTAAGTAAATTTTCTTTCAAATCTATTAAATTCCATCCTTGTTCCCAGTTTATTTCAAAAAGATTATCTTCGTGTATAATAATCTTATTATAATTTTTCTTAAAAACAAATTTACCATTAGTATCAACAAGATTATATTTATTTTCAACTTTTACTTTATAAAAATCAAATTTTTCATAAGTAAAAACTTCATCAAATAAATTACTACTAATTGTATTGGTAGTTCTATTTAAAATAGCATACTTATCTCCTATTTTAATAGGTAGACTTCCTATAATAGAATTTAATTCTACTTCAGGATCAATTTTCTTTTGTGTAAACATTTTTTTTAAATTTAATTAGAAGAAGTAAATGGTATCGAACCATTCTTAGAAAAATAAATAAATTTTTCTTAGGAAACCTTTTCTACTTCTAAAGTGGACTATGCGGGGTTCGCAAAAAATACTTTTATTTTCATAAAAGACTAGACTATATCATCATCTCAAAATGAGATGTAGGACGCTCAAGCTGGTAATTAAGAAGACTTTACTTCTCCAGTAGTCGTTGCACTTTCATAAGGTGTACCTCATGCTTAGCTCAGGATTGACATGCATTTCTGTTTAGTGTTCCCTGAATTCATCCTATTTATTACTTATATATCACTATATAAGAGGTCCGAAATTAAACCCGCGTCTTACAAAACTTTAATAAAAACTTACATGCTTCTCTTTTTGAATAGTTGAGTTCTATTGGGACTTAACCAACTCTGGCTAAAATCACTCCACCACTTTATTTTGAGAAAATAAAGAAAACAAATTACAACTTTTCTGTTTCCAAGTAAGTTGACAACTCAGTTCTATGCTTAAGCAGCATTACGAACAGGAGCAAAATCAAATGCGCCGTTTATTGTTTTTGCTATTTAAAGTATATGCCCACTACATGTGTTCCTATTAAATATTTCGCAATCAAAACCAGAATAGCCCATTATTCTTTTAAAGCATTACTTAAATATTTATCAGCTAAATCAATAACTTTATCAGGTAATTGCTTTGTTTTTTCATTGCCTTCTATGTAATTTATTGTTTTATTACCTATATATATAAATGCAGCTTGTTTAGTAGTAGGTGTAAAACAAGAAAGTAAAATAAGAATAACTGCTAATATTGTTGTTAATCTACCAAATTTTTTAAGGTTAGGAGTTGATCTATGATAACTATATACTTCATCAGCATAACATGCCCATATTATTATAGAACAAATAGCTGTAACAACAGCAAGAATTCCTGATACAATAACTATTGCATCTAGGCAAGTAATTAAATATAACCACATAATATTAAAAATTTTAAATAATGTTTCTATAGTAACATTAGGTTTTAAAATAAATTGATTTTGTTTTTATGTTTTTGAGCCCTATAGCATAGGGCTCTAAACACTCAACTATTATGAAAAAAATTAAAATGGATTTTAAAAAATTGAAGATATATTACAATCTGGAATATCGCGTATATATTCAAATTTATTATTAATAAGTTTAAATTTTCGTGTAAAATTTATATAAAAAGATGTTAATTCATCTAAATTACTAAATAAAGGAGATCTTCTTGAATTCATAAATTTAAAAGAATAATACTTATATAATAACGAATAAATATAATTTTTAGTTCTTTCTTCAGAATTATCCAGATAAGTTAAAAATGAATAAGTAAAACCTTGTTGAAAATCAATAAAATAATTACCTTTAGGAGTTTTAATTATATCCAATTTTTTCTTAAAAATATAAATATGCATATTAAAAAATACTTTCAGTATAATAATAATTTATAAATTGGTTATTTTTAACTCTAAATTCTCTTTCTAATTGTTCATAAAATGTTTGTAATTCTTTAGGATTTGTAAATTCAGGACCTCGTTTATTTTCAGTATAATATCCATTATATTTATTTATTAATGATGTAATTCGTGCTTGAATTGTGCCACTAGAATTGCTAAAAAAGAGAGAAAATTTTTTAGAATTACATGAATCAGAATCAAAATTTAAATAACATCTAATAGGTGT
>JAKSUE010000018.1 GCA_024409165.1 archaeon | reverse complement strand
TTAATAAATAATTTAAATAAAATGTTAATAATTTATAGATTCAAAAAGAAGTAAAAATAAGAAATAGAATAAAAATAAACTAAAAATAAACTAAAAAATTTAGAAAATAAAATTTAATATTCTAAATCTTTTAAAATGTCCATTGCTTTTTCTATGTTTTCATATGAATTAGCATAAGACATTCTTACATGATCTTCACCAGCACTACCAAATGGTGCACCAGGAACACATACTACACCTGCTTCAGCAGCTGCTTTAACAAAATCAAATGGTCTTTCGACTTTAGGGAATGCATAGAATGCACCATCACAATCTGTACATTCATGACCCATTTCTCTTAAACTACTTACAATTAAATCTCTACGTTTGTTAAACTCAGCAACCATTGCTTTAACAGAGTCTTGAGGACCTGTGAGTGCTTCATAAGCTGCTTTTTGTGAGATTGAACTTGCACATGCAACTGCGTTTTGATGTATTTTAAGGAGTTCATCATTGACAGATTCATTAGCTGCAAGATAAGCTACTCTAAGACCAGTCATAGCATAAGTTTTAGAGAAACCATTAATTGTAATTACATTATCACTGTAAGCACCTGGAGAATAGTGTTTTTTACCATAAATAATTTTTTCATAAATCTCATCTGAAATAATCATAAAATCATGATCTGTTGCTAAATCAGCTATTCCTTTAATATCTTCCTTATCAATAACAGCACCAGTAGGATTTGATGGAGAATTAAGAATTAAAGCTTTGGTATTTTTATCAATAACTTCTTGAACATCTTCTACTTTTAATTTAAATCCATTTTCCATAGATGCAGTTACTTCTACAGGATTTGCTTCAGCTAATTTAACAAAAGAAGAATAAGCTAAAAATCCAGGATTAGGAACTAAAACATTATCTCCTTTATTGAATAAAGCTTGAGAACAGACATATAATGCTTCTGTAGCCCCAGCTGTAACCATAATATCATTTGTAGTTTTCTTAATGTTATTTTCTTTTGAAAACTTATTAACAATAGCTTCTTTAAGTTCTTCATAACCATTATTAGGAGTATAATGAGTTGCATTTTCATCAAGAGCTCTTATAATAGCTTCTTTAACATTATCAGGAATATTAAAATCAGGTTCACCAATACCTAAATTAATTGCATTTTCACCTGCAGATTCAAACATTTTTCTAATAAGTGACAAATCTATAGATTTTACTCTATTAGCTATTTCTACCATATTAAATATCTCCATTTTTATTGATAATAAATAATTATAAATAATTATAAATAATTCTTAAATTAAGTTTAATCATATAATTAAGTCTAAAAATCTAAATTAACAAGCCCCACAATTATAGCATCCTTCACTTTCACACCATGGAGTTTGTTCTTTTGTTTTTATTTTTTCATATTCTTCAATTAAAAATTCTTTACTTACACTAACATCAATTACATCCCAAGGTAATTCATCATCTACATCATAACTTGGAGCAATTGCTTTCCATTCTTTTAAAGATACTTTTCTATTTAATGAATCTTCAATAAGATTACCAACTTCTTTACCTCCACAAGATAAAATATATTGAATTAAACCTAATTTAGCACTATCAAACTTAATATTAATGTTTTTAAGTTCTTTTTTCATATAACGGATTTTAGACTTAACAGATTTAATATCATATGATTCCCATTGAAGAGGAGTATGAGCTTTTGGGATTACTGGATTAACACTGAATTTAATTGAAATGTTGTTTAATTTACTTGAAGATTTTGAATTTGAATCAATATTATGCTTCATAGAATCAATTTTCTTAATGAATGTAATCAATTCATCAACATCTTTAGAAGTAGAGGTAGGTAAACCAATTAAAAGATATAATTTTAGATTAAAACCTAATGAAATAGCATCTTCAACAACATCAAAAATAACATCATCAGAAATATCTTTATTTATACTTTTTCTAAGATTATAAATAGATTCAGGAGCTATTGTAAGAGTTTTTAAACCACTTTTTTTAAGAGAAACAAGAGTTTCATGTGTGATTGATTCAATTCTCATAGAAGGTGTTGAAATCTGAAAACCATCATTTTCAAGACCTGTAATCAACTTATCTAATTTTGAATAATCAGCAACAGCTGCACCAATTAAGGAAACTTTATTAAGTCCTGAATTTTCTCTTGCAACCTTAGCTACATCAAATAACTTTTCAATAGAAGTTTCTCTAAGAGGTCTGTATAAATAACTTGACATACAAAATCTACAACCCCTACTACATGCTCTTGAAACATTTAATAGAATAGAATTAGAGAATACAGGATCAAGTTCACTATCATCAGTTTCTGTGATAATTGGATAAGTAATATGATAAGCATCATCCATATCACTTAAAATAGCTATTTTAGTTTTATTATTAAACTCAGATATGTATAATCCTTCAATATCCAAGAATTTATCAAGATTTTCTTTAATAGATTTATTATTAGTCTTTAAATCAGCATATAAATCTAAAAAGTCATTTAAAATACATTCTCCTTCACCAACAACAAAAATATCAATATAATCAGATAATGGAAGTGGATTAGAAGATGCACAAGGCCCTCCAGCAATAATTAAAGGGTCTTTTTCACTACGGTCTTCTCTTTTTAAAGGAATTCCTTCACGATTTAATAATTCTAACACATTGAAGTAATCTTGTTCATATTGAAGTGTAAAGGATATTATATCAAAATCTCTTAAAGGACTATTAGTTTCAATACTTCGAGTACTTGGATAAATAACTCTTTCACAATAAGAATCTTCTCTATCATTGATTAAATTATAAATAATTTGGTATCCTAAAGAACTCATTGCAGTTCTATAAACATTAGGATAAGCTAAAGCAAACCTAATATCCATTTTAAGTGGATTTTTATTTATAATATTTTTCTCTAAGAACATAATATCTCACACATTATATGATAGTTAATAAGAAATTCTAATTAAGAATTAATATAGTAATAGTATTAACTTTATAATATATTATTTTAACTTTTAAGAATTAATCGTAGAATATGGAAAACCATAAAATATAAAAAATCAGAAAATAAAACAAAACAGAAATTAAGTTAATATGGAATTAAAAAGACATATAAAGGTTAAAAACAAATATAAAATCATTATCTCAATAATTCAAAGAATTAAAGGAATTTAAATAGTTTAAAATGTAAATAAATAGTAAACTATCTATTAAAACAACAAAAAACACTACATGAATAATAAAATATTAAATTAAAATCATGAAAATCCTCAATATTTTAAGAGATAAATAAAAAATTGAGGTGAAAATATGAAAAAAACATATTTTTTGATATTATTTATGGTATTTTTTATTGTCATAAATGCAACTTGGGCACAAGATAATATAAATAATAACATGAATGATAATATGAATGATAACATAAATAAGTGCAATATTCAAGAAAATATGTTAATAACTGAAATAAATACAAATCTTAAAGCAGATATATCTGTCACAAATACTAATAATTTAAGTGCTACAAATACAAATAATACACAAAATACACAGAACATACCAACTATAGAAGCTACACAAAACACAGAGAATATACAAACTATACAAGCTACACAAAGCACTAAAATTAAAACAACAATTACAACAATAAACGAAGGACAATTCTATAAAAATAAATATTTACAAGTGAAATTAACTGATGCTAATGGAAATGTAATTCCAAATGTAGCTCTTTATATGACTTTTCAAACTACAACAAATAAAAAAACATATAAATTTACTACAGATAAAAATGGAATAGCAAAAGCAGAAGTGACTTTAACTCAAAATTATAATGTAACTTTTGAATTTAAAGAAACAAGTAAATATTTAGCAAGTAGTAAAAAAGTAACAGTTATTAAAGAATTAAGTTTAGCAACAATAAAAACTGCAAGTGCTAATTTAAAAGAGAGTATTGAATCAACAGGAAAAGTACCTACTGAAATTAAGATAGGTTCTGTTAAATACACAATGGATGAATTCTTATATTTAATGACAAAAGCAGTTATAAATATAAATAATGGAGATAATTCTGCAATAAGAATAAAAGCTATTTCAGCTGCTCCAAACCCAACTACAAAGGAATTAAGTGGAAAAGTACAAAAAAGTGAAATCATAAAAATTAGTAAAAATCTTTTAAACTTTTTTAATTCAAACTCAAGATCACCTAACTATTTAAGCAGTAGTTTAGGTAATATACCATATGCTCAAATGGTTCATATGTATGCTAAGATTTTAGAGTTTGATAAAAGAGAAAAAAGATTATGTAATTATGTGACACTTGTTAGTTTAAAAACATTTAAACCTAAAACAACAACTACAAAAACTACCACAAGTTCCACAACTACAAAAAATATAGATGTAAAAGATATAACTACAACTGATATAACTGTTCAATCAAATAAATACACACAAGAAGAATTAAAAAAATATTTATCTGAAAGTAAAAATTGTCAAGTAGAAAATGCTGCAATAGAAAAATTAGCTAATTCTTTAACTAGTTCCCTAAATGATGTTAAATCAAAAGCAACAGCTGTTTATAACTATGTAAGAGATAAAATAAGCTATAGTAGTTATAATAATACTAAAAAAGGTGCTGTAAAGACTTTAAATGACAAAACAGGAAACTGTGTTGACCAAGCACATTTATTAGTTGCCTTAGCAAGAGCCTCTGGAATTCCTGCAAGATACGTCCATGGAACCAATTGTAAATTCACATCAGGACTTGTTTGTGGCCATGTTTGGGTGCAATTATTAATAAATGATGTATGGGTAGTGGCAGACCCTACAAGTCAAAAAAATTCTTTAGGAACAATAAAAAATTGGAATACAAACAGTTATACATTAAAAGGCACTTATAGCTCTTTAAGCTTTTAGATAACTAAAACAATAATTAATAAAATTTAAATTAAAAGGTTTTTAATTAAAATAATTTAAAAGATTATTTAATTATAAACCTATTTTTCTTTTTTTAAAATAACTAAAATAAGCAAATAAAAATAAAAAATAGTAAAATAAAAATAAAATAAAAACGCCGGGACCGGGATTTGAACCCGGGTGATCGTGAGATCATCGGATTAGCAGTCCGACGCCGTACCAAGCTGGGCCATCCCGACATACAAATAAAAAAAGAAATTAACTAATTAAGTTAATACTAACTATTTATAATTTGTTTAAACATACATATAAATCTTTGTATTTTAAGAGTAATTTTAAAATAAAATCTAAAATTAAGGTTAAAAATTAAAGTTAAAAATTACATTAAAATAAGACATAAACGGCACATAAAGGAGTGGACAAATTTCAATACCAAAAGTTATCTAAAAAATTAACTCCACCTCGCGGTTCTACAAGCATCAGCTGTAATCAGTAGAGCTGCTCCTTTCCAGGCCTGACACGTTCCCAAAATAAAGACAATTAAGTATTACCCTCCAGTAATACCCTCATCACCATTGATCCTGCAGGACGAAGCTTCTATATCAACTTTTTAGGCCTTTAGCACATCCAAATGCCGCCTCCTAAATTTCGACCACACCCAAGGAGATTTGTGCTTACAGAGGACTCCTAACCCTCCAGTCTAGCCAATTAAAATTTTGTTTTTAATAGTATATAAAGATTATCAATAATATCAATTTAAATCTTAAATTAAAAAATAACTAAAAATAGAAAAGGTTTAAAATAATATTTAATTAAAAAAAGGAATTATAAAAAAATATTAAAAAATAAAAAAGAAAAGAAAAAGAAATGAAAGAAGAAATTATAATTCTTCTTTAAGTGCTTTAATAATATCTCCATCAGAAATAATTCCAACAAGTTTACCGTCGTCAACAACAGGTAATTGGTTAATAATATCATTTCCTGGAGCATTTTCAAACATAGATTTAATTGCATCTACAACAGAGTCTTCAGAAGATACACAAACTACATCTTTAACCATTGCACTTTCAACTTTAGTTCCAAATTCATATTTGTCTAAAATCAAATTATGACCTAAGTCAGTGTCTGTAACAATACCAATTAATTGATCATCTTTCATAACAGGCATTGCACTAATTTTATTTTTCATCAAAATCTCAAATGCAAAAACAGTTTTCTCTTCAGGGTCAACAGTAATTACATCTTTAGTCATTAAATCTGCTACTTTTAAATTATCAAACATCTAAAGCCTCCTATAAAATAAATTATTAAATAAATTTAGTTAATAATATGTTTAATTAATCATATAATTAAATGTTTATATTTAATTTTTATAGAAAAAATTGAAAAAATGAATAAAAAATATTAAAAAATAGTCTAATATTAAATAAAAAGGATTATTAATAAAAAAATAAAAAAAATAAAGAACTTTTGAATATAATCTTATTCAACAGGATTCAAAAATTTAACTTTATTTCTTTCAAAGATATTTTTAAACCATTTATATGCAACAGCAAGTAAAACAGCATTAATTATACCATGTACTAAATCTAAAGGAATTGCTGCAACATAAAGTGCAATAAATCCTTCTAAATTCAAAGCACTCATATAAGGAATCATTGCAAAATCAGTGATAAAACCGTAAATAAATGCCCAAATAAATCCGAAAGGAACTCTAATCCATATATTGTCAAGTTTATCTGAGAATAAACCAGATGTGTATCCCATTAATCCCCATGCAAGCATTTGGAAAAAGGTCCAATATCCAAGACCCATGAATAAATCAGAAACAATAGCAGTTAAAATACCCACTAAAAATCCAGTTTCTCCATCATAAACAATACCCACCATAATAATTACAAATGATGCTAATTGAATACTTGGAATACTCATACCAATTAATCTACCTACAACAGAAATAGCAACTAAAATAGCTAAAAGTACAATATATTCAACTTTAGGTTTTGATTTCTCAAATAAACGAAATACATTGTATATAACACCAATTAAAACTATTATAGCAACTATAATTGTTAAAATACTCATTAAATCCATAAATATCACAATTAAAATTATAGTTATACTTAAATTTTTAACATATACTATTACATTAAAATAGTTTACTATAAAAAATGCAAAAATAAGTATAAAATAAGTATAAAATAAGAAAAATAAAATAAAAGTGATGAAATAATTTCTCAAAGAGAATATGAAAATGAAAATGATTAACTAAACCATTCATCCCAAACGTCTTTAAGAGAAACTCCATCATCAATATAATCTTTAACTAAACGATTAATAAAAGTAGTATAGAAGTTATTGTTAGAGAATATGTTTTTAGGAGTGTTATCAATTTGTAATGAGCCATCAAAAATCATTATACAACGTTCTGAGTAATTTGCAACAAATGAAAGATTATGTGAGGACATTATAATTGTGATTCCTCTATTTTGTAATTCTTTTAATATTTTAGCTAAATTAATTGAAGATATTGGATCTAAACCTTTTGTAGGTTCATCAAGGATTAAAATATCTGGATTAGCTATTAATGCTTTTACAATAGCTATTTTTTGCTGTTCTCCACCACTACAATCATATGGGTGAGTGTCTAACACATTTTCTAATTCAAAGAATCTGATATAACTTAAAATAGATTCTTTAACTGAATCACTTAAATCTAAGGTTAAATACAATTCTTCTTTAACTGTTTCTTTTGAAAAATGAACAATTGGATTTTGATGAAGATAAGCTATTCTTAAATCTTTTTTTGTATTTACTTTACCTTTAACTGGTTTAAGTAAACCTGCAAGTAATTTTAAGAAGGTGGATTTACCTGTACCATTACCACCAATAATACTTAAGAATTCTCCTTTTTTAATACTGAAATCAACATCTTTTAAAATAAGATTATCTTTATCATATGCAAAATACAAGTTTTTAGTAGATAATAATTCTTCACCATATTCATAATTATTTTTAAAATTAAAAATTTGAGAATATTTATTTAAAGAAGGATCTAAAGAATAATTAAAGGTTTTATTACCATTTAAATCACCAAATGACTTTAAAGTTAAAGAGGAGTTATTTAAATCATTATCAATTTTTCTTAAAACTTTTTTACCTTCCCTAATAGTTAAGGGAACATCATAATTAGATAAATCTAAATTAGTATTATTTAATAATGAGTAAATTTTGGTCACATCAGGTAAATAATGATGGAACATACTGTTTTTATCTAAAACATCTAAAAGTTCATAAGGATTTTCTGCATACTTAATTTCACCATTATTCATGAAAACAACTTTATCTGCAAATGGGAAAACATTATCAATTTTATGTTCTGAAATTAAAATTGTTATTGAAAATTCCTCATTTAAACGTTTAAGAATTGTCAAAAAGTCATAAGCTGCAATTGGATCTAATTGAGATGTTGGTTCATCTAAAATCAATAATTTAGGTTTTAAAACAAGTAAAGAACATAAATTTACTAATTGTTTTTGACCACCAGATAAATCATTAACATTTTTATGTAAAATATGATCAATACCAAAGAAAGCAGTCATTTCAGCAACTCTGTTTCTAATTTCTTCAGAATCAAGTCCAATATTTTCAAGAGGAAATGCAATTTCTTGAATTACAGTGTCAGTAACAATTTGATTATCTGGATTTTGAAAAAGAAAACCAATATTAGTTGCAGATTCTAAATCAGATAATTCTAAAATATTAGTCCCATTAAAAGAAGCTACACCTTTTCTTACACCAACAGGAGCTAATTCTTTCTTTAAATTAGAAAATAATGTAGTTTTACCAGAACCAGATGAACCACAGAAAAGAATAAAATCCCCTTCATCAACAGATAAATTAATATCAAATAATACAGGATACTCTTCCCCTTGTGCATTTTTATATGCAAAACTAAAATCTTTAAACTCTACAAAACTCATTATTCTCCCTCAAAATCAAGTTTACTCAAATTAGAACCGTCAATATTAAAACACATCTCAGTCTGTGCAACAAATTTCTCACTTCCATCTCCTAAATTAGATAAATTAGGAGTAGCTATCTCATTAACAATATTTACATTATAATTAGAAAGTTTTTGTTTATTATGATTACGCCATAAAATACGTTCATAAAGCTCTAAAACAATGAAAGGAATTAAAAATATTATCCATAACATAAAGAATAAATTCAAAGGCACTTGATTAAATGAAAATCCTATAACTGGATAAATTTCAATCCTACCATAACCATAAACTAAACCTATACATTCAACTAAAAGAACAATAAGCATCAAAATAACAAGAACATAATCAATTAAATTAAATTCAAAACTTAAATAATTAGTTCTTTTTGCAACACCATAAGCTCTTGATTTCATAGATTTAGCAGTTAACATAGATTCTTCAAGTGACCATGCAGTAACAACACCAAATACAGAAGCAATATCCTTAATTTTAGCTAAAAAAGAATCAAATTTACCATTATTATCCTCGTTAGTTTTATCTAAATCTACAGATTTAATACTTCTAAGCTCACTTGTTCTAAAATTCAATAATGGAACAAAACGTAAAGCCATAACCATAACCATTGATAAATTAGAAAATTTCTTAGAGAATATATAAAGCATTTCTTGATAAGAAACAGCACGATTATAAGAAGCAAATAAAAGGAATACTAATAAAAGTGTTGCACACATTATAATTCCATAAGTACACGCTTCTAAGGTTATAAAATAAGAACCTATAATATAAATACGATGAGCTCCCTCATGATACACCAAAGGATTTAGAATAAATATCAAAATAGCCATAGGAATAACCATTTTGAATATATTTTTAAATTCAGAACGTATCCCTTGAAGAGCAATTAAAGCTAAAATAGCTACATAAGAAGCTATAATATAGTAAGGATTATTGAATAAAAATAAAAATACAAGCCAAATTACATAATAAATAATATAAACAGATGGATGTATTTTAATAAGATTCATTTTATTTCCTCACTACAAGTTTATTTAATTTTTATAAACTATAAATTATAAAATATAATTTATAATTTAAATAATATAAAGTGATCTTTAAAAACTTACGAAATAAGTTAAAAAATTTAAAATAATAAAAAAATAAAAAAATAAAATAAAAACATTAGAATTATGTAATATTTAATTTAAATAGTAATCAATACAAAATCTTAAAAGTTCTTTAACAGGTTTATTTTCATCATCAACAATAGATGCATCTAAAATAGTATTTGCTAAATCATAAGCTGTTTTTTTAGGTATTAAACCATGACGAACTTCATCTAAAATATTTAAAATTGTTGTAGTTACAGCAACATTATTATAATTCCAAGAT
Source organism: archaeon (assembly GCA_024409165.1). Taxonomy (GTDB): domain Archaea; phylum Methanobacteriota; class Methanobacteria; order Methanobacteriales; family Methanobacteriaceae; genus Methanobrevibacter. The sequence continues at coordinate 873 of JAKSUE010000018.1, read as the reverse complement.
GCTTTAGCTAAATTTTTGATAAATTCTTGTTTTTCTTTAATCTTTGAGGCATCATTTAAATCTAAATAATTATAAAATTCATTAATATCAAATTTAAGACGATCTAAACGAATAAGAACATTAGCTTGGGTTTTTGGAGTGATATACATTCCTTTAGCAAGAGAAATATTAATTGCTTCAATGACAGCATTTGCAATTAATTCACCTAATTTAGAATGTTTTCCTGCATTATCAATAATATTATCACTATCAAGATTTGAAATAATTGAGATTCCATCTGTACCTGTACCTGTAGCTATTTCTTCTGAATAGAAACTTGGAACAACTAAGTTTCTAAGAGCAACAGATTTAGCTTCTGTGGCAGTCATCATAGCTAAAAGCATTGAACTTTCATTTAATTTAGAATTTATAATTATGATTGTATTAATTGTACCTGGTTTTGGTAAATGTCCATTTTCAAGGGCGAAATACTCACCATTTTCTTCATAAAAAGATGCAAAATCTCCTGCTGAGACACTATTATATCTGACACCTGCTGTTACAATAGCTAAAACTTCTAATTTTTCAAATTTTTTAATTGATAAACCATAAGCTTCCATATTTGCAGTTGTTACAAGAGCAGTAGAATATGATGGATTTAAACCTAATTTTTGAGATTTAAATGACAAAAACTCTTCAAAATCCATACTTTCCATATCAATTATATCTTGAGTTGATAAAGAAGTATTGAATACTGAGGAAATATTTTCAATATAACCTCCATTTAACCAAGAAGTAGTTATAGCATTTTTATTACCGGAAAATTCAATAACTATTGAATTATCTTTAATAAAAATTTTAAAATTATTTTCTTCTTGATAAATTAAATTAGAA
>JAKSUE010000179.1 GCA_024409165.1 archaeon | reverse complement strand
TTTTATGGTGAATGCTTTGAACAATTAAAAATTTATTATAAATTAAATAATGAAAGTATATATATATTATCAATAGATTCGCCAAGTTTAAATCTTAATTTAGCAACTAATATTTATAATTAATAACTATAATATTTTATCATATGTGATTTTATGAATTTTAATTTAATGTATGAAAAACTTCTAAAAGAATATTCCTATCAAGGTTGGTGGCCTATAATCTCTTATGAAGGTTCTAATCCTACTAAAACAGGTTCTATTAAAGGATATCATCCATCAGATTATAGTTTTCCAAGAGATTCCTATGAACAATTTGAGATAATTATAGGTTCTATTTTAACTCAAAATACTTCATGGCCATCTGTTGAAAAGTCTTTGATTAATTTAAGTAATCTTGATTTATTTGATGATTTTGATGGTTTTTCTCCAGAATTTATTTTAAATTTAGCTAATGATAGTGAAGATGATTTTAAAGAAGCTATTCGTCCTGCGGGTTATTTTAATCAAAAATTTAATTATCTTCAAAATATTTCTAAGTTTTACATTGAATTAAATGGTAAAACTCCTTCAAGAGCGGATTTATTATCTGTTAAAGGAGTTGGTAATGAAACTGCAGATTCTATTCGTTTATATGCTTATGGTGAATGTGAAATAATCGTAGATGCTTATTTTAAGCGAATTTTAGTTTATTTAGGTATTGTTAATGAAAAAGATAACTATAATAAGATAAAGAGTATTGTAGGATCTGATTTTACTGGTGATTTTAAGGATTATCAGGAATTTCATGCATTAATTGTAGAACATGGAAAAAGATATTATACAAAAAGACCATATGGTTTAAATGACAAAGTATTAAATGAATTTAAAATTATTTAATTTATATAAATAAATTTATAAATAAATTTATCATATTATTGATATTATTGTTGATATTATTGAAATATTAAATTAATAAAAGAGTGAAATTATGGAATTTCCAGTTACAAGAATGAGAAGATATAGGAAAAACTCTAAAATTAGAGATTTTGTACGTGAAATGAAGCTTAATAAGGAAGATTTGATTTATCCTATTTTTGTTAAAGAAGATTTGAAAGATGGTGAGAAGGAAGAAATTTCAACTATGCCTGGTGAATATAGGTATTCTTTAAATGATTGTGTTGCTTATGCTAAAGAACTTGAAGCTAAAGGTTTAAAATCAATCATTGTATTTGGTATTCCATCTCCTGAAAAGAAAGATGAAATTGGTTCTCCTGCATTTGCTTCAACTGGAATTGTTCAAAGAACTGTTCGTAAATTAAAAGCAGAAACAAATCTTGTTGTTATTACTGATGTTTGTCTTTGTCAATATACTTCTCATGGTCATTGTGGTCTTTTAGAAGCTAATGATGATACTGATTTTGGTGTGGAAATTTTAAATGATGAATCTCTTGAATACTTAGCTAAAGTAGCTTTATCTCATGCTGAAGCAGGTGCTGATATTGTAGCTCCTTCTGATATGATGGATGGTAGAATTCAAGCTATGAGAGATTTACTTGATGAAAATGGTTATATTAATACTATGATTATGTCTTATTCTGTTAAATTTGCATCTTCATTCTATGCTCCATTTAGAGAAGCTGCTTGTTCTGCACCTTCCGCTGGAAATAGAAAATCTTATCAAATGGATCCAGCTAATGCTCGTGAAGCAATAAGAGAAGCAGAACTTGATGTCATTGAAGGTGCTGACTTTTTAATGGTAAAACCAGCTCTCCCTTATCTTGATATAATTCACTCTGTTAAAAATCAATTTATGTTACCTCTTGTAGCATATAATGTAAGTGGAGAATACTCAATGATTATGGCAGCTATTGAAAAAGGTTATTTAACTGAAGATGCCATATTAGAGTCTTTATTATCTATTAAAAGAGCAGGAGCTGATTTAATCATAACTAACTTTGCTCCTTATGCATTAGATAAATTATAATTATTTTATTTAATATTTTACAATATTTATTCAATATTTATTTAATATTTATTCTATTCAATATTTATTCAATCTTTATTCAATATTTTTATAATATTTTTATTTATTATTTGTGGGGAATTATTATGGAAGCTAATGAAATTGCTAAACTAGCTCAAATTGCATCTGTACTTGAAGTTAGTGGTTATCCTAAACCTGGAAATGTTCATAGAACTCGTAATTTTGATGATATGGTTTTTGAAGATTTTATAATTAGTGGTGTTGTTATTGGGGATACAATAAGAGAAGCTACTACTCAAGCTAAAACCATTGGAGATAACTATGAAAAAGCAGAACTTGGTAAATTTATACTTCAAGCTGTTAATGAAACTGATAAATGGATTGCTAATAATACAAATCTTGGAATTATGATGATGTGTGTACCTATTGCATGTGCTGCTGCAATCAGTGATAATTTCGATGAAATCCAATCAAATGTAGGTATTTTAATGGATAATACTACAGTTGTTGATGCTGTAAATCTTTATGATGCAATTAATGTTGCAGATGCTGGTGGAATGGGTGATCAAGAAGAGTTTGATGTAATGAGTGAAAAAGCAAAAGATGAACTCAGAGCAAACAATCAAACCATGTATGATGTTCTTGAAATCTCAGCAGGATGGGATAGATTAGCAAGTGAACTCACTTCTTCAATGCCTGTTTGTTTTGATATAGGTTATCCATGTTTCTCATCATTAAAAGAAGAATCAATAAACAAAGCTACTGTTTTAACATTCTTAACTCTTTTATCTCAAGTCCCAGATACTCTCATATCTCGTAAATATGGTGATGAAGTAGCTCAGGGAGTTTCAGATAAAGTTAAAGAATTATTAAAATTCAAAGAAGATGAAGATTTCTTAGATAAACTCAATGAATTTGATGATTATCTTTACAAAAACAAATTCAATCCTGGAACAACAGCTGATTTAACTGCTGCTTCTATTTTCATTAGCTATTTAGCTAGTGAATTTTAATTTTTTATTTTAATTTATCATTATTTTTTTATTTTATTTAATTTTATTTAATTTTATTTTTTATTTAATTATTTGCTCTTTTTTTATTATTTTAAAGGTTATTTTATCGAGATTCCAATTTCATTTCAATTTTTTACTTTTACTTAAATTTTACAAGTTGATTACATTATTATTAAATGGCTTAAAATTTTTATTTTCTTTATTAAATTGTTGTAAGTTTGTTAAATTGAATTTAAAGTGTAAAATTTAAGTCATTTTTAAGCAAAAGCTTTTATATTAGTTATTTCAAATAATTAACTATGTACATGGTTTTGTTTGTGTTCCACATTGATAATTGTTGTACCACCCTTCCCCCTCTTTGAAATATTTAATATTTGGTTGGATTTTTTGTTTTTAATGCCATGTACTAGGTAATCTTAGAGTCCCCATACCTTTCATTCACACGGCTCTAAGTTACTGTTTCATCATTTGTAGGTAATTTTAGAGTCGCCTCCCTAACTTTTTCATCTTTATGACTCTAGTTTACCTATCTTGGGCTGTAGGTAGTTAGACTCACCTCCCTAAATTTTTTTTTAAAAAAATTCTAACTACCTACATCATTTTTATTATTTTATTATTTTATTATTTTTTTTATTTTTTAATAGTTTACTAGTAAACTATTTTTTTATTATCTTTT
>JAKSUE010000178.1 GCA_024409165.1 archaeon | reverse complement strand
ATTTATGATAATTCATTGATTTCAACAGCTAATTTAATCCATTTAATAGCTGAATTAATAGATGCTCTAAAAGAAGTTGCATCTTGGGCATCAATATTAATTATAATTGAATTATCTTTAAGTTCTAAATTCATTGATGATCTATAATCAGGAGCTGTTTCAAATTCAAGTAAAATAGAGTTATAGACGATTTCGGCTTGTTTTTCATCTTTAAAATCAATAGTTATATCACTATTAATTGAATTTAAAACTTCATTTTCGATAGTAACACACTCCTATATAGAAACAATTATTCTGAAATTTTTTTAACATTGATTTTAAGATCTATTTGCTCTCCTTTTTTATTTACAAAGTAGATTATTGCAAAATTATTTTTATCCTCATAGTCAGCATATGAGATTCTTACATAGTTACTTTCTAATGGTTCTGTTGTGGTTTCAAAACCTAGGATTTCAGCTAAGCAGTCTAATTCTTTAACTCCACATTTGATTTTAAGATTTTGTGGTTTGATATGTAAACGTTCATTAGTTGTAGTAACAGAAACAAGTAATGCTAATGTTTCTTCACCATCTAAGTTATAGAATGTTAATTTACTTGGGTTTCCTTTGATTTGATAAACTAAAACAAGAGAATCATGACCTAATTCTGATGCTTTGATTAAGAGGTCTCTTAAGCTACTTTTTCCTCTGTTTGTATATTCAAAACCAAAAGCATGCTGGAAGTTTTTACAGAATGTTCTTGTTTTTTGAGATGGTTTTCTTGATGTAGAAATAAGCATAATAATCACAATAATATATGAACAAAAAATCTTAACAGCTATAAGCATAGCTAAAAATATCAAAAATAGTAAATTAAAAAGAATAACTATTAAAAATAGTTATTAAAAATAGTTAAAAATTAATAATTATTTAAGTTAAGCAAAATAGTAAATTATGGATGATAATTTTTACAAGAACGAAAATAATTATTATGAATAATAACTATCTTGCTTTAACGAGTTTTCTAACTTCCGGAACTTTTTTAAATAAAATCCTATATCTGCATTTAGGACATTTATTTTCCATATAACTTTTATGGTCGATTTCAGCTCCGCAATTAGGACATCTGTACAATTAGTCTCCTCCAACAACTCTTTTAATGTTACGGGTAGCAGATTTTAACATAGGAGTTTGTGGAGTGTATGCTCCGCCTGTGAAAACTACGCCACATTTTTTACATTCCCAGATACCAGCAGCAACTCTTTTAACAGCAGGTCTATCACATCTAGGACAAACATGTTTCTTTTTCATGTTTTCTTCGATAGTTCTTACTTGTCTTTTTGCTTTTCTTCCGTATCTAGCACCGAATCTACCAGTAATACCAACTTTTTTAGTTCTTGCCATTATAATATCTCCATAATATTGATTAATAAAAACACAGCTTACAATTCTTCTATAGTTTCATACAATAACCCTCTAATATCCATAAGAAGATTATAAACTGTAAATAAGAATAATAAGTTATAAATCACTACCAAAATCCTACACTACAAACATCATATAGAATGCTAAAATCCCCATAATTTATTCAAGCATGTATTTTCTATAAGTGTTTGTTAAACAAATAGCAATCTAATATAACTAATAATATAATATATGGTTTAAAAGTATATAAAGTTAATGGTTTTTTCAATTATAATAAAAAATGATGTAATTTACATTACATAATACATTTTACATTACATAACGTAATTTACATTATATGGAATTATTATGAAAAAGTATAATTTAAATTTAAAAATATGATAAAAATAAAAAAATAAAAAAAAGTAGAATATCAAAAGATATTCTAAAAATAAGTGAAAACTTATTCAAGATGTTGTAATAAGTCTTCTTTTGTGGTGAATGCCATGTGGACTGCATCAAGGACTTCGTCTCTGGTTAATGGTTTTTCACCGCCTTTTTGCATAGAACAGACATGGTTACCTTCTTGGGTAACACCAATGGTTATTCTTGCATCTAAGATTTCTTCCTCTTCTAAAGAAGGATCTAAGACCATACCGTTACCAATTTTAACAAAGGTAGATAAAGCTAATTTGTCTACAACAGGTAAATCAATGAGATTTTCTTCATCAAGGACAACTTCTTCATCAACATAAGTTGCAGTTGGTAATTTGGTATTTAAGAGAGCTGCCATTACAGCAAGGTTTGCTGCATCAAAGAGATTTCCATCGTAATCAATTACATGTAAATCTATAAAGAGCATCCAAACTTTTTTACCTTCTTCAATACAGAGTTTTTCTAAATCTACTAATTGACTTTCACGGATTCCACGATCTACAACACGTGCAAGTTCAATAGATTCAGGACTAGGTGGGCCTGGTTCAAATTCAGGAGCAGCCATTGGTAAGAGTTCACAGTTAGTCATTAATACACCTAAATTAGGAGTATCACCAAATGGTTCACCAATAGTTGGTTTTACACCTACGATAACTTGAGTATCTCCTAAGGTAACTTTTGCAGAACCTTCAGCTTTAGAAATAATATTAGGTTCAATGAAAATTTCTCTTCTTTCATCAAAAGCTCTGCCATCAGCTCTTTTACCATCATTTATAAGTTTTGTAATACTTCTTCTTGAAATTTCAGGTACAATTTTCATATTTTCACCAACCTACATTTCTACTCCATATCTTCTTTTAAGAGCATCTTCTTGGATTTTAGCTATTTGTCTACAACCTTCCATAGCTAAGTCTAATGCTTCTTCGAATTCTTCTTCAGTTAAGTTACCATCAGCTTGGAGTAAAGTAATTTCACCAGTTCTTGGCATAATTGCAATAGGTACATCAGCTTGTCCTTCTTTATCTTCTTTTTCAGATAAATCTAAAACAACTTCATCATTAACTTTACCAGCAGCACATCCTACAACAATATCTTTCATAGGAATACCTGCATCAGCTAATGCAACAGCAGCTGCGGTAATTCCAGCACAACGAGTTCCACCTTCAGCTTCAATAATTTCAATTGAAACATCAACCATGGATCTTGGGAATTGTTCTAACATTAAAGCAGGTCTAAGTGCATCTGCTGCAATTTTAGAAATTTCAGTTGATCTTCTGTCAGGACCTGGTCTTTTACGGTCATCTACAGAAAATGGAGCCATATTATATCTTACTCTAATAACTCCAGTATTTGGTTTTAATAAACGTCTAATATATGATTCTCTAGGACCATAAACAGAAGCTAAAATTTTGTTTCCACCAAATTCTAAATAAGCAGAACCATCAGCTCTTTTTAAGACCCCAGCTTCAATCTTTATAGGACGGATTTCATCATATGCTCTTCCGTCATCTCTTAATTTTCTATCATTTGAAGTAATAAAAAACACCTCTTTAAATCACACTTTAAGAATTTAACTAAAATACATAATTATTAATTTTAACATATTTTAATCAATTAAATAATCTTAAAAACTCTACCACTAGATACTTATCTCCATTGACCTTTCTTATCATTTCCAGCAATATTAAGTGTTGGAGAATTAGAATGGTTAACACGGCTTACGCCAAAAGATTTATTCTTTTTTTCTTGTTGTTTAATAGATTCAAAAGTATCTAAAAAGGTTTGTTTTTTTACACCTTTAGAATCTTTATCTTCCTCATCCTCGATTTCATCAATTTCAGATTCTTC
>JAKSUE010000177.1 GCA_024409165.1 archaeon | reverse complement strand
ATTTTCTAATATTTTCTATTATTTTCTAATATTTTCTAATTAACTAAATTATATAAATATAATTTTGAGATGTAAGGAGTATGTTTTTATGAATTTAAGAAAAATTGTTATGGTTTTTACTTTATTAAGTGTATTTTTATTAGCTATATCTGTAGTTAGTGCCGCTTCTGTAGATGTTAGCGATATTGATGGGGCTTATATTGTTAAAAATTCTAATTCAATACATACTGTTACAGAAGATAATTATTATGATTATTTTAAGGATGCTGGATTTGTTGATGGATCTAATTATACATTTTATAATGAATCTAATTTAATTAATTCTGATGTGTGTGATGGAGATATTATTGATTTATCTGGTGTTTTTAGGAATAAATCATTTGTATTTAGCAAATCTTTAACTATTACAAGTTCTTTAAGTGATGCTTATCTTTATGATTGTCAGATTACATTTTTAAATTGTAAGGATGGTTCTTCAACAATTTCTAATTTAAATATTGAAAATCATGTAGATGAGAAAACAGCTATTTTAGCTATGAATAGTATGAATATAACCATTTCCAATAATATTATATATTCTACTGGATTGTCTGCATATCCTATATTCTTATCAAGAAATACTACAAATTCTTATGTAGTTGGGAATATTGTTAGGACAAGTATAGGTCAGGGTGGTGCATGGCAACATCCAGGTATATTGTTGGGAGGTTCTGATTATAATTATATTTGGAATAATGATGTTACTGTTGAAGATTCAAATGGTATTTATTTATCTGAATACTCAGGAGGAGTTTCTCATCACAATATAATTTTCAATAACACAGTTAGAAGTTCGATTTATAATCCTTCATCATGGTGTTATGGAATTCAAATGATGGGTGATTTTAACCTTGCATTAAATAATACTGTTATTGGAACTTATAGAGGTATTTCAACAAGTGGTAACAACAACTCAATCATAGGTAATTTAATTTATAATATCACAGGTGCCTTTTATGAAGGTTCCTCTGGTGCTGATTTAATTGGTGGAGATTACTCAATTTATGCTTCTTATAATTCCTTAGTTGCAAACAATTCAATTATTAATTCTAAAGTTGCAGGAGCAGCTATTGCATTATGTGATAATAGTACTGCTTATGGTAATTATATTGAAATAATAAGTGACAATTATGGTATTAGGATTTTCGGATCTAATTGTGAAGTATATGAAAATAATATTAATTTCCTTTCAGGTACTGGAATTTACTCAGCAATTAAATTAGATAATCTTAGAATTTATGATAATATCATTAATTCAGTAAGTTCTGATGTATCTGATTTAGGTACAGGTAAAGGTGTAGGAATTTATATTAATTATCAATCTTCATCTAAACGTCCAACTAATGTTTATGTAAGTAATAACACTATTTATACTTCTAATAAAGTAGCTATAAATTTAGGAAGATGTGATGTGTCTACTTTAAATTATATTGATAATAATAATATTTTTAAAGCAAGTGTAATTCTTCCTGAAGGTTATAATTCTACAGATAAACCTGGAGATAATAGTTCTAGTACTAATACTACTAATACTACCAATACTACTATTACAGTAAATACTTTTTATATTAATGAAAATAATTTTAAAGAATTTTTTACAGATGGTGAGTTTACAGCTAAAGTAAATGATGGAGATACTTTAATATTTTATGATAAATTCTCATTTAAAGGTCAATTAAATATTGATAAATCAGTTAAAATTATTGGTAGAAATGCTAAATTTTATAACACTACATTTTATGTTTCTGCTTCTAATGTTTTAATTGATAATATTAGTATTGATAATTATTATTATATGGATAATACTTGGGGAATTAAAATAATTCTTGCAAATAATGTTACTGTTACTAACTGTAATATTTCTGTTTATGATAAAAATACTTCTTATGGTATTTATGTATCTGATTCTATAGGTGATGTATTATCATATAATAATATTAAAAATCATGGTGATGGTTTAACTTATTCTATTATAGGATATGAAATGCATAATTCTATAATTACTCATAATAAGATAAATACTATAGGTACAGGCAAAATTCATGCTTATGAAGGTTCTACTTCTATAGATGGAGAACATACTATTGGTGAAATGTCTAAAACTTATGGAATTGTGATGATTTATTCTTCATCGAATAATATTTTAGATAATTCAATTAATGTTTCTTCAGATATTAAGAATAGGCCTAATGAGTTTAATGAATCTACTAATACTCTTATTGGTATTGATTTATATTATGGTAGTGATAACAATATTATAAATAGCAATGATATTACTGTAAGTGGTAAGGATCCTTTTATTTATGGTATGGGAGTTGTAGGTGCAATTATTGATGAAAAATTACCAGGTTCTTGTAATAATAGTTTTATTAATAATAAAATTTTATTAAATGGTTCTTATTTTGTATCAGGAATTATAGTTGGAAATCAAGCTATTGGGACAAATTTAATTAATAATACTTTAAATTTACTTGCATCTAATTATACTTATGGTATTACTTTAGAACAATCTCAAGAATCTATATTAGATTCTAATAAAATCTATGGAAATGCTTTAGATAATTATGGTATTGAGTTATATTCTTCTAATCATAATATAATTAAAAATAATTATGTTTATGGTGGTGGAGAATATGCAGAATCTATGGGTTTTTATGATTCAAGTTATAATTCAGTTAAAAATAACACTTTAATCTCTAATGGAACTCATATTCATAAAGTGGCTAATAATTCTAATTATTATCATACTGATATGGTTGATTTTGGTGATTATGGAACTTATTTAAATTGGATTTCATCTCAAAAAGATACAGATTATTCAAATATTATTAATTTCTTTGTAGCTGTTAAGAGTGGTGAAGATTATAAAAATTATGATATTAAAGGTATTTCTAAAGATAATGTTGCTGAATGGTTTAAATCATTAGATGAAGAATCTAAAACTAAATTATTAGATATCCTTTCAACTAAATCAATTAATCCATTTTCTTTTGCTGATGGTTTCACAGAGCATATTCAAAATACTTATCATGCTGATGCTGTTGACCTTTGGAATGAACCTGTATGGTTAGAATCTGGTTCTAATAATAATGATTTTGAAGATAATACTATGGTATCTAATAATAAGGAACTTATTAAAGGAGATTTTGATTCTGCAAATAATAATTTCAAAACTAATAATCTTTTTTATGGTGTTCTTAATTATATGAATAAATATTCTAATAATCAAAATAATCAGAATTCTAATAATTATCAAAAGAATGATTTTAAATCTAAAACTTATATAAATGGAACTAACAACGATGGTTCATCCTTTGATGGTGATTCTAAAGGTCTTAGTAAAGTTGGAGATATTGAAGGAGCATCTGGAGAATCTTCTGCAATAGCTTATGATTTAGAATATTCCACTCAATCTAAATCTTCTGCATATGTGATTCCTTTAATCATTTTAGCTTTAATTGTTCTTTTCTGTTATGGTTTTTTAAGAAATGATTAAGATTTTCATTTTAAATTTTTAATTTTATTTTTTCTTTATTTTTTTATTTTTTTGATTCATTTTATTTTTTTTCTTATTTTTTTTGAATTTTTTCTTTTTTTCTTTTTTTTTCTTTTTTTTTTTTGCATTATATTTCTCTTG
>JAKSUE010000176.1 GCA_024409165.1 archaeon | reverse complement strand
TAAAATAAATAAAACCTTTTATTTTTAGAGAGGATTTATAAGAAAAATATATAATCCTCTCCAAATAATTCTATTTTTTATACCTAAAATTAAATATCCTACTCCCGTTTTTGTTTATTCCGTTAATATGTAATAATTTAAGGTGGGGTAGTATACTGGATTAAAAAAAAGATTATATTAATACAGCATGTATTATTTTAGTTATAATAGTTTTAGAGTATACATTTTAATTAATCATTATTCTATTAATCTAATAGTTTACTCTTTTTTATCAATTTTAAACTAATTTAATAAACATCTCTAAAAAACTATTTTTTAAAAAATTTTTTATAATTTTAAATTGGATCTGTTTGGTTACAGTTGAAAATTTATAAATTTTATAGGTTCTGAAAGAGGTTATTTTGGGGCTTATTTTCCAATGTTAAATAAGGCTTCTACTGTCTCTATTGGCTAATCTAAGACATGGGTTAAAAATCATCATCATATTTACTACCTTAATTTTAAAGTAAGAATCATTTATTTTAATAGATACTTATAATAAGTATCATTTTAATTAATCACCTATTGTATTTAATTAAAGTAGTGTGATACTTTATATTTCTGTTGGGTGGTGATACCGATGACCCACCAAATATTTAGATTGACCCCCTCAAACTCAACGGAGAGGTGTTATTTCAAGTGTAAAAATCTAAGGCTTATAGAGGCTTGAATAGTTGAACAAATTGGTTAGAGTATTTATTTAGTTATTCAGAGGCTTCTTAAAAGACTTATTTTTTACACTTGAAGTATATTTAATTTTCCTTATTTTGTAAATTAAAAGGCTATTTAACAGAATTAACAGAATTAAAGGAATATATGAAAAATAAAAAATTCATTTAGTTATACTTCAAGTGTAATATATGAGAGAATAAAGAGCTAATACACTTATTTTTACCGTGATGTATATATAATGGTAAAAATATATGATTAATAAGAAGTGTAAAAAAGACTTAATAATTTAATCGACATAAATTTACAGTTCTTATACATTTTATACAAAGGAATGGGATAAAAATGAAAGTAAGTGGAGAAATTTCAGAATATGAAAATGAAAAAATAAACGAATTAATAAGAGAGAAAAAATATCTAAACAAATCAGATTTTGTAAGACATTGTATAAGAAAAGAATTAGAGAAAATCGAACAATATAAAAAAGACAAAGAAAGAAATAAAATAATTTTAAGTAAATTTGCACAAGAAAATATTTTCAATAAATAAGATATGATAATATAAAGAATTACTTAATATGAATCAAATAAATGGAGAGTGTAAATAGGAATATTAGAATACTAAAATAAAAAAAACATTAAAAGTCTTTTAAAAAATAATACCCCAATATTCTAAAAAATTCATCACAATATTATATTCATCCAAATGAATACAATAATATTGTTATTTAACATATATATATATATATATATTGTTAGTTTTAATGGATTGACATATCTTTTAACTGTTTATACATAGTATTCTTATTTATTAATTATTCTCTTTTTTACACTCATTAAATTAATAATGATGTGATTTAATGAATTTAAAAGTAAAAGAAGAATTAGAAAAAAGTTTTAAAATTATTGAAGAAAAAAATGTTAATGAATTTTTAAATTCAATCCAAGATAAAACTGGATTTGTAGATAAATTAGACTCCAATATAATATATAATCTTTTAGAAAAGTACAGAGAAGATTATAAAAATGAAGTAAAAGAAACAGAAAAAAAATTAAAAAAAGTAGATAACGAAGTTAAGCTTAATTATGAAGATTTAATCAAAATAACTAAGGAATTTAAGGAGAAGATTAACAAAAGGGATAATTTAAAAATAGGACATGAAATAAGAAAAAAACCCCCATATAACAAAAAAATAGCAAAAAAAGTACAAAAAAAGATAGAAAAGCAAGGACTAATAAATTATCTAAATCCAATATTAGATAAATTACATTTAGGAAGCCATAGAAATATTTATAGAAAACTCTTAATGGCTTTAAATGTTATGACTGGTAAAGGTTCTTATTTATCTGAAACCGTAGCAGACAGCGAAGCAGGAAAAAGCTTAGAGGACGAAATAGTATTCCTAAAAATGACACCACCAGAATACATATTTAAAAAGAACGATATAACAGAAGCAAGTTTAACCCGATATGGAGATATAAACGAGAATTATTTTGATAGACTAATAATATATTTTGGAGACTTAGGAAGTAAAAAAAGCTATGAAAAACTCGAATTCATATTTAATATTCTTAAAATATTAATAACTGAAAAAGAATATTCAAGAGATTTATGCGATAACAATAATAATAACATGACATTAAATTTAAAAGTTAATTCTATTGGAGGTGCTTATTCAACAGTAAAAAATAGTTTCACCGAAGACGATGACCAATTAATAAGCAGAACAATAAAAAGCACACCTGACATAGTAGAAGCAAGAAAAATAAAAAAATTTTTAATGCGTGTTAAACATGTTCCCATGTCTATACAATCAAAAGAAGCAAAAAAAGCAGAAGAAGAGCTTAAAGAGTTCCAAGAGTATTTAAAAATGTTAATAAATGAATATACTAAAATGGAAGAAAAAAACAAAACAATAATTAACCCATTTGAAAATATATTTATAGAGTATTCAGAGGGTGCAGATAAAGACATTAGAGAATTTGACCAACAAGTAGAATTATTTGATGCTTATTGTTTACTAACTAATCATAAATGCAAAACAATAAAAGGTTATAAAATAGCTTCACAAGACCAAATAAAAGAATATTTTAATAATATAGCATTAGAAAATACACTAATACCTTATGAAAACAACTTTTTAAAAATGTTAATGGCAAAAGGCAAAAAATATGAATTAAAAACTCTTGATGAAGAAGACCCAAACCACCTAAATCCTTATATAAACAATGCTATGGAAGCAAAAAGACAAACAACATTAGATAATAACAGTATTGAAGACTTAGACTATACAGATAGGGAACAAGTTATTAATAAATTAATGCAACTTTACAGATTAAACGGTTATAGTAATGAACATAAAGAAAATGTTTTTTTCACAGTCAAAGATATTAGAAAACATTATAAAAATTATAAAAATTATAAAAATATTAATAATGTGACTACATTATTAAATAGATTATATGAACGTGGTTATATTGGTAAATTAGAAGATAAATATAAAAATATGAATATTTATTATCTAACTAAAAAAACAGATAATATTAATAGTGAAATAGAAATTACAAAAGACCAAATCATACAATCAACTAATTTTTTAGATGAAATAGGAATATTTAACAATAAATAATTATACCCAAATTTTATTATTTATACCCAAATTTTATTATTTATACCCAAATTTTATTATTTTACTTCAATTTTAAAAAGTATAAAGAAAGATTTTAAGGGCTTATTTTTTTAAAAAAAGAATGAAATAAGCTTATCTAAAAAAATATTAAAATCGATTTCTGAAAATACACAGGGTATGGAAAAAAATAATATAAAAAAAAGTATATGCTAAGCATTTTTTTTATAAAATAATATAATAATAATAAATAATAAATATAATAGCTTTATATAGTAAAACAAGCTCATAAAGACATTTTAATTATCATATATTTTGGATGTAATATTATGTATTTTGTATGTAAT
>JAKSUE010000175.1 GCA_024409165.1 archaeon | reverse complement strand
CACATTTAATTTTTTTTATATTTATAGACATATATAAACTTTATTATAAAAATAGACAAAAATTAACAACTTATATCAAAAATAAAGAACAAATAGAAGTTTTTTAATATATAGTAAACTATACATTAACAAAAAGAAAAAATTAGCAAAAAAATATACAAAAAATAAAAATAATAGTTCACCAGTAAACTATTAAAAAATAAAATAAAAAAGATAAAAAATTAAATTTAATCATAAAAAACTAAAATTTAAATAATATCATTAAACTTAGTACATAACTCTTCAATATAGCCTAACTTAGCAATCTGAGCTAACCAATCATCAGGAATACCATCTAAACCATAATAAAGACCTGCCAAACCACCAACCACAGCAGCTGTAGTATCTGTATCCTCACCTAAATTAACAGCCATCAAAACAGCATCTTTATAAGAATCAGTATGTAATAAACACCAAATTGAAGAGATTAAACAGTTCACAACATAACCAGAACCACGAATATCAGATTTATCTAAATCTTTAACACCAAAATCAAAAATAGATTCATAATGTCTTAATTCATCACTAAATCCACCATCACACTCATAATACTCCTTAGCAAACCGGATTCCATTATTAATCAAAGTCTCTAAATCCATATCAGAACCATCAAAACCATCAAATTGAGATTTATACTTCAATATTTCTAAAGCAATCATAACATAAATACCACATCCAATGAAGGAACGTTTATGAGCATGAGTAAGTGCAGAAACATTATGCACAATGCTTAATTCTTCCTCCAAGGAAAATGAATGTTTTTCTCTTAAGTAGTAAATAAACAAAGCTACAGGTAAAATTCTCATTAGAGAACCATTTCCATTGTCACGTTCACCATCTAATCCATATGGAGTTGTTGATTTACCACGATTATAACATAAAATAGCAGTACGAGTAGTACCTCCAACATCAAAAACTTCATCGTAAGGAGTGTATTTTGCACCAGATAACCATGAAACGAAGTTATCCATGATTATATCATAATCAATGTTAAATGAATTAGAAGAGTTAGATAGATTAGATGAATCAGAAGAATTAGAAGAATCAGAAGTAGATAAAAAATCATTTAAAATATCAATTAAACCATCTAAAGTAGCTAATGCCATAGAACTGTCATCAGACCAGGTTCCAGGTGGTTGAGTATAAGTTCCATAACCGGTCATATCAGTTACAGGATTTTCATCAAAAACATGTCTTGGATTGAATTCATGTGGGACACCTAAGGCGTCTCCAACAATAAGACCTAACATACTTGATTTAATATTTAATAGTGAGTTTTCTTTTTTGAAATCTAAATTTTCTTTATTTAAATCTAAATTTTCTTGATTTAACATGATAAAAACCTCCCAGTTTTATATTGTTTAGATAATTAAATAATTAAAGAATAAAATTAATTAAAAAAATAAAAAATAATGAAAATAATGAAAATAATGAAAATAATGATTAAAATGACAATTAAATGAATTATAATTGTCTAATAATTTTCTTTTGATATTTTTTGAATATTAATGTACCTACAATTATAAGACCAATAGCCCATGCTGCAGTATATAAGAATGATGTTAATGGAGGTATTGTACCAGTTAATACCATTGATCTCATTTGTGCGATACATGCATAAATTGGGTTTAATTCCATGTATTGACGGAATGGCATAGGGACAATATCAATTGGGTAGAAAATCGCAGATGCATACATTAAAATCATTACAAATACATTATAAAGATATTTAATATCTGTAAAGTAAGATGCACCAATTGCAAGGATTAAACCAGAACCTATTATAATACCAGTTAAAATAATCATAGGGACAATTGAAAGCAATGAAACAGCATAAAATGGAGCTTGAGTAACAAGCATTACAGCTACTAAAATAATTAAAGTGATTAAGTAGTTAATAAATTCAGATGCTACTCCACCAACTGCAAAGATATATTTAGGTACTTTAATTCTATCTAAAATACCTTTATTTGATTTTAAGGAGTTCATAGCAATTTTAGTTCCATGGCTAAAGTAGTCATACATACAACGACCAATAAGGAAAAATACAGGATAATTTTCAATACTTCTATGGAACAATGCACCAAAAATGACAGTGAGTGCAATCATTGTGAGAAGTGGGTTTAAGAAACTCCAGAGAATACCTAATACTGAATCTTTATATTTAGCAGAAAAGTTCTTTTTAACTAATTGCTTAAGTAAGAAATATTCACTTGTTCCTCTTTTAAACATATCTAAAGCCATTGAAACACCTGCCCATTTATAAATAAATCTAAAGCCATAATTTACACCGAACTCATCTTAATCTTTGTTTTTTAACTTTTGCTTTAGATGCATTTTGAGCATCTTCTACATATTTATCACAGATTTCATTAACTTCACCATAATCTTTAACTTCACCTTCATTAATCCAAATAGCAGTATCACAAATACTTCTAATTTCATTAATTGAGTGAGAAACTAAGATAACAGTGGTTCCAGATTCCATAAGTTCATCAAGTTTTGCTCTACTTTTCTTTTTAAAAGTAATGTCCCCAACTCCAAGAACTTCATCAATAATAAGAATATCAGGATCTACAAGTGTAGCTACTGAAAATCCGAGTTTAGCTTTCATACCTGCTGAATAATTCTTTACAGGTAAGTTAATAAAATCTCCAAGTTCTGAAAATTCAAGAATTTCATCATATTTTCCTCTTAAGAACTCTTCATTATAACCAAGAATAGCTCCGTTTAAGAAAATATTTTCACGTCCAGAGTAGTTTTTATCGAATCCAGCACCTAATGCAAGAAGTGGAGCAATATTTCCATTAATTGTCATAGTACCTTCATCTGATTCATAAACTCCAGAAATAATTTTAAGTAAAGTACTTTTACCAGCACCATTATAACCAATAAGTCCTATTTTTTCACCTTTATGGACTTTAAATGAAACATCCTTCAAAGCATGAAGAACTCTTGTTTCACCTTTATTTCTCTTAATAGTCCTAATAATATACTCTTTAAGATTATCAATTTTATCATTAGTTATTTTAAAGTTAATAGATATACCTTCAAGCTCAATAGCAATATTTTCAGGTTCATTTGCCTTAAATTCTGCTTGTTTTTTCTCCCAAGCTAATTTCTGCTCTTTTCTAAGTCTTATTTGTTCTTTCTTTTTAGCTTCTTCAGCAGCTTTCTTTTCTTGAGCTTTTCTCTCTTCTTCAGCTTTCTTTCTAAGTTCAGCTTCTCTAATATCTATTTGATTTAATAAGTCTTCTTTATCAAAAGTATATTCAGCAACAAAACCATCAATCTCATCGTCACCATCAAACTCGACTTTTAAATTAGAAGGATAATAATCATATAAAGCAAGGTTAATACAACCATTTTCATCGGTTTTCATTAAAAATTCAGGATATTCATCATCTCTATAAAAATAGTCTTTCTCATAAGGAGTACATTTACATTTAACAGTTTTATTAGCTAAAACCTTACCATCCTTAGTTCTAACAGTAAAATCATATCCTTTTGTAATATGGAGAAGAGGCATAACATTTTTTTCTTCCATTTCCTTCTTATTAACCATATTCATATTTTCTTCCCCTATAAAAATCATATAAACAATATAACTATTAACAAATCAATATAAATCAATATTTTATAAGCATAAATATATA
>JAKSUE010000174.1 GCA_024409165.1 archaeon | reverse complement strand
AGAATATGTTGAGCTAATTTTCTATCGTTTTCAAAGTTTGGTTTATCTTCAATAACAAAAGTTAAATCGAAACGAGAAAGAATAGGTGCAGGTAAATCAATTTGATCAGCTACAGTTTTATATCTATCAAATCTTCCGAATTTAGGGTTTGCTGCTGCAAGAACAGAACATCTAGTATTTAATGTTGCCATAATTCCTGCTTTTGCAATACTTACAGTTTGTTGTTCTAAAGCTTCGTGAAGTGCTGATCTGTCTTCTGAACGCATTTTATCCAATTCGTCCACACATACATTACCTTGGTCCCCAAGTACTAATGCACCTGCTTCTAATGACCATCCACCAAGTTCATCTCTTACTGCAGCTGCGGTTAACCCTGCTCCTGATGTACCTTTACCACTTGTATATACACTTCTTGGTGCAAGTTTAGATACATATTTAAGCATCTGAGACTTACCAATCCCTGGGTCTCCTACAATAAGAATATGAATATCTCCTCTTAAACGAGTTTTATCTTCGAATTCTTTAACAGAACCACCAAATAATTGTAATGCGATAGCTTCTTTTACATCTCTGTAACCTCTAATTGAAGGAGCTGTAGAATTAATGATTTTATCATGAATATGAGGGTCTTTAGATAATTCAAGGATTTTTTCTTCATCCTCTTCGCTGATGTCCAATTCTTCAAACTCTTGTTCAAGAGGTTCAATATGATTTACATAAAGATAATTTTTGAATTTTCCACTACGTTCTTCTCTGAAAGTTTTTAAAGTTCCTGTAATTCTTACTTTGTCCCCCGGACTTAACTCATCTACTAAATCATCTTCTAATGTAAGTAACATTTGTTTAGGTTCTGTTCCTCCAGATAATTTTTCTAAAGGTTCTTGTATTCTTGCAGTTTGAGTATCTATATATTTTGATTCTTCTTGAAGTAATCTAAAGGATCTACCTCCACATTCATTACATAATGAAGGTTCTAAAATTACATTACTTGAGGTTTGTTCAACTTCATGTAATCTCATACATCCTCTACATTCAAACACTCCAGTTTCAATTCTTGGACGAATTTCATCAGTCTTTCTTACAATACCATCTGCAGCTACAAATCTACCAATATATTTACTTAAAAGATCACCTAAATCAACTATATTAGTTAAATTTTTAAATCTAATATTTAACTCTGCATCTTTCATTAAAGGGTCGATATTTTTTATCGCTTTTTGTGATGCAGCTATAACTTCTTCAGGTTTTTCAATTAATAAATCAGCTAAATCTGGATCAAACATTTCCAAATCATTGTAATCTACAATAAGGGACCTTTCATCAGGATATTTTTCGAGTATTTCAAACACATCATCTTTGTAAGTTGTTGAGAAAAATTCCTCAAATTTTGCAAGTGATGTTTTTGATTTGTTAGTGGAATTCATTATATATTATTTTTGTTTAACTTTTATAAAAATTATACTATTTTTTTACACACTTAAAACAATTTTATTGTGAGTGTAAAATATTGCTGTAATTTTGGAATATTGATATAATTTTGAATTATTATTATAAATTATTATAATTTACAATAAATTAATTAGTTATTAAGAATTTAAAATATTTTACATAAATGAAGTATTTTATTTCTTTGTTAAAGAATTTATTAAATTAATGGCGGTCTGTAAATTATGAAAAAATCACGTGTGGGTTTATTTAGATCAACTTCTATGCTCATAGGTATTTTAGGCATTATTATTCTTGTTACAGCAGTTATTGTATTTGCTTATGTTGGATTTAGTGTTGTTTCAGATTCTTTATCTGGAGGAGTTTCTTCTGGTGCACAATATGATCAATTAAACGAATTAAAAGCTAATTATTCCAGTTTAGAAGCCAAATTCGATGCTGTACAATCTCAATATTATGCTCAAGATAATGCCGAGTTACAACAAAAATATGTTGATGCTGAAGTTTATCTAGTACATGCTAAAAATTGTATAGATGATGTAGATAGTGCACTGGCTTCGGGTGAAGATTCTTCTGAAGTTGATGCTAGATTAAAAGAAGCAAAAATAGCTTTAGATGATGCACAAAGAGCATATAATAATTTAGTAGCTTAATTTATTTTTTTAGTTACTTTTTTTTATTTTTTTTATTTTTATTTTATTTTTTTCACTATTTTTTTATAAATTTTTTTAACTAATTCTATATTTTTATTTTTGAAATAAGTGGTTTATTGGTTTCTTTTGAAACCTAAACCTACAATATACATTTCTTTACTTTTATTTCTTGAAGAGGGAGGTTTTGTGGATTGAACTTTTCTGAAGCGTTTTTTAAATTCATCTAAAATACGTTTGTATTCTCCTCCTTGGAATACTTTAACAACCATATTTCCTTTTTCTTCAAGGATGTTATCTGCAATTATTAAAACAGCTTCAATTAAGTCAATAGATCTTAAATGGTCAATATGTTTGATTCCACAGAGTTCTGGTGATGCATCAGACATTAAAACTTTTGTTTTACCACCAATTAATTCCATAACTTTTTCTTGAACTATTTCTTTAGTGAAATCTCCTCGGATTCCATAGAAGTTTTCATCAGGGAAGGGTTTAATTCTGTTTAAATCTACACCTACGACTTTTCCTTCTTCTCCAACTTTTTCTAAAGCTACTTGAGACCATCCTCCAGGTGCTGCACCTAAATCTACAACAGTATTTCCTAATTTGATGATTTTGTATCTTTTATCAAGTTGTTTAAGTTTATATGATGCTCTTGAACGATAATCTTCACTTTTAGCTCTTTTATAATAAGGGTCGTTTTTCTTTTCAACTTGCCATCTACTTCCCATTTTCAAACCTCTTTATTTAGTATTTAATATTTAATTTATTGAGTTATATGTTATTAATTAATTTAATTATTCAGTTTATTTTTTAGTTTTTTCCTTTTTGAGTAAAGTATTTTAATGCAGAGCAGACTGGTGCTCCTGTTTTTATAAATTCAATTTTAATATCTTCTTCTGTTTCTTCTTCACTATCTGTATTGATTTCAAGTAATGCAACAGATGGGTCAGATAGTCTTGGAGATGTTGGGCTTCCAGGGTTTACTAAGATAACATTTTTTATAGTTTCAAGTTGTGGGACATGGGAATGTCCACTTACTAAAATATCTACTCCAAGCTCTAAAGCAGTGTAGTATAATTGTTGAGTATCTCCTCTTGGATTAACTTCTCCATGGATTAACCCTATTTTTAATACTTTTCCTCTTTTAACTAAATCAATGTCAATAACTTGTGCAGGAGGCAAATCTACATTATGGAATCTGTCTCTGTTTCCTTGAACTGCAATTGTTGGAGCTATTTCTTCTAATTCTTCAATTACAGATTCAGAAGTAAGATCTCCTGCATGTAAAATCAAGTCTACATTTTTAAATGCATCTTTAACACTTTCTGGTAATTTAACATTTTTATTTGGAATATGAGTGTCAGAGATTAATCCAATTAACATTATTTTTTCTCCTATTTTAAATAAATTATTATTAAATTATTATTCATTTTTTTATTATTCATTTTTTATCAATTTTTTTATCAAAATTATTCATTTGAGTATTATTATCTAAATAATCTATCTATAATATTTTTATTTTACATTAATTAAATAGTTTTAGGATTGTTGTTGTATTTTTGAATTATTTTCAAAATATTTTTTTTAATATTTATCATAAGTTTA
>JAKSUE010000173.1 GCA_024409165.1 archaeon | reverse complement strand
ATATATATATATATAAATTCATAATAAAATTATATTATTTTTTATTAGAAAATTAGAAAAAATAATATAAATTATTTTATTTTGATATATACTTTCTTTTGTTTTTCTATAATATCTCCTGCATTTTTTAGCTGATTATAAGCATTATAAAAGGTATCTTTTGATTTTCCTGTATCCTCTATAAATGACTCTAATAATTTAGGTTTTAATATATATAAATTGTTATTAGTATTAATCCAATCTTTTATTATTTCCATAATTTTTATTCTGTTTCTTTTATCTGCACGGGTAGGTTCTCCTGTTACTCGGCTAATATCAATTTTTCCTGTTTCTGGGTCATATCCAAACTGTTTTAAACTGTATTCAAATAATTTAATAGCTTCTTTGCAATCTTCAACATCTATTTTATCTTTTAATTTTAATTTAGCTATTGCACTACTAAAACGAATTAAACTATTTAATACTCTCGGATCTAATGGTATACCGTCTTCTAATGATATAGATTTAACTTCTACATAATAATTTATTAAATATTCTTGTGTTTCTTTACTTAGCACTGGGTTAAGTTCACTTGCATATTTTAAATATTTTTTTAAAGTATTTCTATCTAAGGTTTTATTATTCTCTATTTTTTCAGAGTCAGAAGTATCATATTTTTTTAATATTTTGGTTGCTATTTTTCGGTCTTTTTCTTTGTCTGGCTCGTTTTGTATGGCTAATAGTAAATCGCAACGGGATAATAAAGGAGGAGTTACTTTAATTTGTTCTATAATTGATGGTTTATATTTATCGAATTTACCGTTTATTGGATTGGCTAATAATAATAATCCTGTGCGGCATTGTACGGTTTCGTATATTGTTGCTTTGGTTATTGTTTCTTTTCCACTTTCCATTGGACTTAATAAGTCGTTTTGTTTTTCAATATCTAATTTGTCGAATTCATCAATTAAGCAATGTCCATTATTAGCCATTGGTATGGCTCCGATTTCTAATGTGTAACCACCGTTTATTTTATCAGGTACAGCAGCTCCGATTAATCCTGCTTCTGTGCTGCTTGTTCCACTTGTCATAATACCATTTTCACAACAATTAATAACTGCTTCTCCTAATTGAGTTTTACCTGTTGCAGGTTCGGTTACTATCATTATATTTATGTAATCTCGTTCATAGAGGTTTGTGTCTTTTTCTGGTGGTTTTATGCCTTTAACTATATAGCATAATAGTGCTGTTTTTATTTCGTCGTCTAATATTAAATCTGGTGTTATTGAATGACCTAATTTAGTTATTATATTTTTTTCTTCACTTAATTCTTTTAATTGCTTTTTATCTTCATCAGTTATTTCTATTTTTTTATTGTTAGCAGGTTCTATATTATTAGCATCAATATAATACTCAGATTTTTTTTCATTTTGAGATACTTTTAGTATTCCTGTTATTTTTATATGTTCTCCGCCTTTTGCTTTATATATTAAATCGTCTTTTAAGAGGATGTTTAAACGTCGGTTGTTTGATTTTGTTAAATTTAATCCAGCTACGATTAATATTCTGGTATCTTCATAAATTGAATCAGCTTCTAATAACCTAAATGATTTACCGCCGCATTCATTACATAAAGATGGGAATATTATATTTTTATTAGTTAAATCCTGCTCTATATAATGTGATTTCATACAACCTTTACATTCAAATACGGCGGTTTTAATTATTGGTCTTATATCGGTTAAATTTATTACTCTTGCTTCTGTTTCTATTAATTGACCTATTTTATCGTTTAATAAATCTTCTAATGGTGTGTATGATATATTTTTAAACCTAATATTAAGATTAACATTTTTATTACTGGTGTTTATTTCTGTATATATAACATTTTGAATACTGTTTATAATGTCTTCTGGCTTTTTTATTAGTATATCAGCTAAATCATAATTATACTCTTCTAATGCCTTGTAATCAATAGTAATATGTTTTTCATCTGGATATTTATTAATGGTGTTAAGAGTTTCATCTTTATAATTTTCTATTATAAAATTTTTTATTGTTTTTAAATCTATTTTTTTCATTTTATATTTAAAAAATTATGATAATTAGAAAAAAAGTACAAACCTAATAATAGAAAAAACAGAAAATATATATGTTGGAAAAACAGATTTTAATAATACCTTAATTAGAAAATAATTATTAATTACTTTTTCATTCTCATATACTCTCTTATTAGTCATACTGTATATGTTAGGACTTGTTTTAAAAGAGTGGTTTTCGGGTGCCATTCTTTTAAACTTTCTAATCAACATATTTTTTTATCCTCCTTTTTAATTGATTCATTCACATTATTAATATGTTATTTTTCATAGTTATTAAGAATTTTTATAACAGAGCATTTTTAAAGGGGGGGGGGGTGTTACCTTTAAATTATGCTTTTTATTAAGTTTAAATATAATTTGTATGTTTGTTTTTCAAGTATTTTATTTGTTCGTAAGCACTCGAATAACATAAAATCATTAGTGTATTTCCTAATTAGAATGTATATAATAATTAAGAGAGAGCATTAGAGAAGTAAAAAAAGTGTTGAAAAACTATTTAATATTCATCAACACATCCTAAATATCACTCCATTATTTTTTTTCTTTCAATTTCTTTTTGCAGAGCGTTTCTAATATAATCGGAAATGCTAAGATACTCCCCAGCTTCTACACTTGCTACAACAGCTTTATATTGTTGTTCTGTAACTGTAAGTGCTATTTTTTTTTTATTTGTTGGTTTTTTTATTTTATACATAATTTAAAATTGTATTTTTTAATATATATAACTTTACTACTTGTACATATACAAGAAACTACTAATAAGTTACTTTTACACTTGTAATATAACTAAGTGATTTTCTAAAATTGTTTAAAATACTTTAAATGTCAAAATAAGTTTAGTTAGTATATTTAATTCAGATTTGGAGATTTTTTAAATATGTTTCAAGTGTAAATAATAAGTCTTTTTAAAATCCTTTGAATGACTAAATAAGTGGTTTAATCATTTTTTAAGCATATTCAAGCCTCTATAAGTCTTAGATTTTTACACTTGAAATAATACTTGTGAGCCGTTTTTGAGGGGTTGATTCTAAATTTTTGGTTGGACATGGGTATCACCAGCCAACAAAAATATAAAGTATCACACTACTTTAATTAAATACAATAGTCGATTAATTAAAATGATACTTATCATAAGTATCTATTAAAATAAATAATTCTTGGTTTAAAATTAAGTTAGTAAATATGATGGTGATTTTTAACCCATGTCTTAAATTAACAAATAGAGACAGTAGAAGTCTTATTTACCATTGAAAAATAAGCCATATAATAACCTTTTTCAGACCTATAAAAATTAACATTTTTCAACTGTAACCAAAATAGATCCAATTTAAAATTATAAAATTTTTTTTAAAAAATAGTTTTTTTAGATATGTATATTAAATTAGTTTAATTGATAAAAAAGAGTAAACTATTAGATTAATAGAATAATGATTAATTAAAATGTATACTCTAAACTATTATAATTAAAATAATACATGCTGTACAATATAATCCCTTTTTTAATCCAGTACACTACCCCCACCTTAAATTATTACATTATTAACGGAATAAAAAAAGAGCGGAAGTAGGTATTTAATTTTAGGTATAAAAAATAGAATTATTTGGAGAGAATTATATATTTTTC
>JAKSUE010000172.1 GCA_024409165.1 archaeon | reverse complement strand
ATAAGAGGAGATAGAGGAACTATAAAAATAGGAAAAGGTTCTAATGTCCAAGATAATTGTGTAATTCACTCCTCACCAACTTCCACTATGACAATTGGTGAAAATGTTTCAATTGGACACGGTGCAATTGTTCATGGCTGTAATATTGAAGATAATGTACTTATTGGTATGAATGCAACAATTTTAAATGATGCAAAAATAGGTAAAAACTCAATTGTAGGAGCAGGAGCTGTTGTCAGTGAAGGAAAAGAATTCCCAGAAGGTAGTTTAATCTTAGGAGTTCCTGGAAGACTTATTAAAGAAACTACTCCAGAACAAAAAGAACATATTATACTTAATGCAAAAGAGTATGTTAAATTAGCTAATGAATATGATATATAATTAAAATATTAAAAATATTAATTTTATAATATTAATGAATTAATGAAGGTAAAAAAATGG
This sequence comes from archaeon, assembly GCA_024409165.1. Lineage (GTDB taxonomy): Archaea > Methanobacteriota > Methanobacteria > Methanobacteriales > Methanobacteriaceae > Methanobrevibacter. The sequence goes on along the minus strand of JAKSUE010000172.1, from coordinate 3,265 downwards.
AAGCAAGAAAATGTATAACTGAATTAGACCCTTATGTACCAGGTAGGTCTAAAGAAGAAATAGCTCAAGAATTTGGAGTTAAAAAAGAAGATATTCTTAAATTAGGATCTAACGAAAACCCATGGGGTCCTTCTAAAAAAGCTGCAGAAGCAGTTAAAGAAGCAGTTTTAGATATTAATCGTTACCCTGAAACTAATTTAAAATATCTTGAAAAAGCATTTGCAGAGTACTCTGGAGTAAATCCTAATCAAATAATTATTGGTGGAGATGGTGCAGATGAAATCATTGATGTTCTTGCTAAAACATTCATAAATCCTGGTGATGAATTTATAGTACCTTTACCTTCTTATATGTATTATGAATTTTTATTTAAACCATACGGAGCTATTCCTCACTATGCAGTATGGAATGTTGAAGAAAATAGCTTAGATTTAGATTCTGTTCTTGAAGCAATTAATAAAAAAACAAGAATGATTTTCTTATGCTCTCCAAATAATCCGACTGGAGGCATAGTAACTGAAGAACAATTTAGAGCTGTTCTTGAAAAAATAAAAGACCAAAACACTCTTCTTGTTATTGATGAAGCTTACTTTGAATATAGTGAAGTAACCAATGTAGAACTCTTAAAAGAATATGAAAATATCTTCATTATTCGTACTATGTCTAAAGTTATGGGACTTGCAGGTGCAAGAGTAGGATATGGAATCTCCTCTCCAAAAGTTATTGAATACATGCACAGAGTAAAACCTGTATTCTCACTCACTAAACTCTCTTACATAGCTGCAATAACTACTATGGAAGATAAAGAATTCATTGCAGAATCTATTAAAAATGGAATTGAAAGTAGAGAATTCTTATATAATGAAATTAATAAAATGAAATCTGTACATATTTATCCATCTAAATCAAATTACTTATTAATTGATATTCATAATAGTGGATTTACAGCTGCAGAACTTACAAAAGAATTCATGAAAAGAGGAGTTATTGTAAGAGATTGTACTTCATTTAAAGGTTTAGATGAATATTATATTAGAATTAGTATCTGTACTTTAGAAGAAGATGCAAAATTCATAAAAATTATGAAAGAAATTTTAAATGAATAATATCAGCGATATTATTCTATATTTTTTTAAAAAAAATAATTGTTTGAAATTAAACGAATAAATTTATCAAATGAAAAACATATATTTAATAAATCATTGAAAAAAATTAAATCCAAAATGTGATAAAATGAAAATAGGTCCAGTAATAATGTCTTCAATTGAATATCCTAAACTCATGTCTGTAGTGGTATTTTTAGCTAAATGTCCTCTTAGATGCCCATATTGTAGTAATGGAGAATTATTAGAAGATGGAGAAGAAATGAGTTTAGATAAAGTAATAGATAAAATCAATAATGAAGTAGATTTTGCAGATGCAATTGTCATATCCGGTGGAGAACCATTAGTTCAATATGATGCAGTTATTGAAATTTTAAAATATGCTAGAAGTTTAAATCTCAAGACAAAAGTAGACACATCAGGAGTTTATCCAGATAAAATTAAATTACTTTTAGAAACAGAACTTGTTGATTATATTGCAATGGATGTAAAAGCTCCTTTTAATAAGTATAGTGAGGTTATTGATTCTGATATTGGAGATAAAGTAAAAGAATCCATGAACATTATAAATAGTTACAGTGATGTTTACCTTGAATGTAGAACCACATACTGTGATGAATTACTTACTGAATCAGACATTCATCAAATAGCTAAAGAAGTTGAATGTGATTTATACACAATACAACAATTTAGAAATAGAAGTGTCTTAGATCCTAAATTAGAAGATGTAGAAAGTCCTCTCCCAAGAGATATTGAAAGAATAGCTAATGATATTAAAGAGTATTTACCAAATACAAAAATAAATATGAAAACTGCAGAATTTGGACAAAAAACTGTTTAAATAAATCAAATAATATAAATTATATAAAGAATATAATTTAAAATAATGATAATATAATTATCTAATAAAAAAATCTAATTTAAAATGGTGATTAAATGCCAATTATGTCTTTTGGAAGTCAAAATATAAAAATTATAACTAATAAAGAGGCAATGACCATAAGAAAATTATGGAAAAATCCTCTTAAAAAAGGTGATAGACTCCATTGCTATTGGAATTTAGTCTCTAAAGAGAAAAAGAAGATTTTTGAAGCTGAAGTTACAGATGTTAAGACTATTAAATATAAAGAACTTAAAAATAATGATAAACTTGCTCAAGAAGAAGGATATGAAGATTCTAAAGATATGGTAAGAGAATTTAAAAAGATGTATTTAAATAAACTCTCAGATGATGATCTTTTCCAGATTATATACTTTAGAAAATTAGATATTGATGATTGGAAAGGAGAGAAAATCGACCAAAAAGCTATGATTACTCAAAGAGCAGATATTTTATTTGATAGTGGGAAATATGACAAATCTGTAATGTGTTATAGTGCAGCACTTAAAATAGACCCTGAAGATGTTTATCTTTTAAATAAAAAAGGAGATAATTTAAGTAGATTAGGTCAATTTGAAGGGTCAATTGACTGTTATGATAAAGCTTTAGCAATTGAAAGTGAAAACGAGTATATTTGGAATAATAAAGCAATAGCTATGCTTAACTCTGGAAATATTGAAGAAGCTTTAATAGCTAATGATAAAGCAATTGAAACTAACCCTAATAATACTGTTGTATTATATTGGAGAGGTTTTATTTTAGAAATAATGGGAAGATTTGAAGAAGCATTAGCAGTTTATGATAAACTTCTTTCAATTGATGATACTAATCCTGAAGTTTGGAATGCTCGTGGAAATATTTTAACAGATCTTGAAAGACCTGAAGAAGCATTAGATTCCTATGACAAAGCTCTTGAATTATGTTTAAATGACTCTAAATTAGATGCATCTTCACAAAACAGAAAAGGAAATGCACTTCTTGATTTAGGAAGATTTGAAGAAGCATTAGATTGTTATGATAAAGCTATTGAACTTGAACCAAGAAATACATCATTCCTTTTAAATAAAGGAGTCGTATTAATGGAACTTGAACGTTTTGCAGATGCAGAAATTCTTTTTACAAAAGCATTAGCAATCGACCCTGCAAATGATGATGCAAGAGTTTTAAAAATAGAATGTCTTGAAAATATGTAATCAAGATAAAAAAAATAAAAAATAAGTTAATTAATTACTTAAATAATAATTTTTATTTATTAATTTAAAAAATAAACTACTTTTATAAA
>JAKSUE010000171.1 GCA_024409165.1 archaeon | reverse complement strand
TTTTATTAAAAAAAGTAAATTTGAATAAATATTAAGTAGATTATGATTTTAAAATAAGAGTGTTATTTTGTATAATCAACTAAATTTTGAATTCTATTTAAGATTGCATCTACTGATTGTTTTGTATAATTAATGGAAATTGCTTCTTGTTTACAGATATTAACACATTTTCCACAACCTCTACATTTGTTTTGGTCTATTTCTATTGTTTTTGTTTCTTCGTTAAATGTAATTGCTTTTACAAAACAACTGTCTATACATCTTTTACAACCAGTACATTTTTCACTATTGAAATTTACACTTACTCCTTCGAGTTTTTCTACTCTATCTCCAATATCTTCTTCAAGGTTCGGAACAACTTTCCAAAGACAGCAACATGGACAGCAGTGACAAATAGTTAATAAATCTTCTTTAGGTCCAACATTCATCCATACACTATCAATTTTATTTCTACCAATTAAGTGACTTAATCCTGCAGAGTCTGCTTGATCTATATGTTTTATAGCTTCTTCTGAACTAACTTTTCTACCTAAATGTTTTGGGATTTGCTTGGTAGCTTCTCCTAAAAATATACAACCAATATCATGAGGATAGTCTTTACAATCATTAGAAACTCTACAAATACAAGTGTCCATTATAAAGATATTTGGTGATTCTTTAACTGCTTCTTTTATGATATCTGTAGGTAAAAATGTTGATTTTACATCTTCAATAGTTTGATTAATTTCAATTTTAGCTTCAATAGTTTTACTATTTGAATCTGAAGTTGCAGTTTTAGTTTTATTTAAATTAAGTGTATTTGGAATAACGATGATTTCATCATCTTCAAAAAGGAGTTTATCAATAATTTTGTGAGCTAATTTAGATTTTCTTGTTAGGCCTGCTAAGAAAAAACGAGTGTTGAAGGCACGGTTTACAAAAAATATACTTAAATCGGCAAAAGTTGGTTTTTTCATCTAATTAACTCCGTATTGAATGTTTATAAGTTAAAAATAAGTTAAAATGGCTTTGTTTTTAGATAACTGTTATTTAATTATTTGATTTGGAATTTTAACTTATTTAACACCGATTTTAATTTTTGAAGTTTATAGTTATTAAATATTTTGATATGTTTTTTGCATGTTTTTGATAATTGATTAAATTAGTTAAATTAATTATCATCTTTCATATTATTTCTTAAACGTCTTAAAATACCTTTTAATGTGTGGGCTTCACGACCTGTGATGAATGCTCTGTTTATAATGTTTTTAAAGGTTTTTAATCCATTTTTCTTTTTATGCTCTGGGATTGGGAGGGTGTTTATTAATTCTTCCATGTCTTTAAGGAGATATTCTTTTTCAAGTTTTGTACTTTCTTCTAATCCTTCAACAGGGAAGTCATTTCTATGTTTAAACACTTCATATAATATGATTGCAGCTGCATGAGAGATATTCATAATCGGGTAACTTGGGTCAGTTGGGATACTTACAATCATATCACACATATCAATTTCTGCATTTGTAAGTCCATTACCTTCTCTTCCAAGTAAAATAGCTATTTTATCATTATAATTCATTGATTTTCCTAATTCTTCTGGAGTTAAAGGAATTCTTGATAAGTTATAGCTACCTCCTGGTGCTCCTGTGGAACCTACAACAAAATCAATTTGTTCTGCTTCGATAAATTCTGCAACAGAACTATAAATAGATGCATTTTCAACAGTTTCTCTTGCATGCATAGCTTGGTAATATGCAGGTCCATCAAGTTCACATGGATTAATAAGTACTAAATTTTTTAATCCAAAGTTTCCCATAGTTCTTGCTAAAAATCCAACATTTCCAGGAGATTCACATTCTACAAAAACAACATAAATATTTTTTTGAAGTCTTAAAGTATTTTCATCAACATCAATTTCTTTAAGTTGTGCTTTTCCTCTATTTGTTGAACTTTGTTTTTTATCTTTCATTTTTTAGCCTATATTATGTATTAAAAAAAGTTTTTTATTATTTTATTTTTTATTTTTTTATTTTTTATTATTTTATTAGATTTTAAAAATAAAAATTAAGAGCTTATTTATTCATAAGCCCTTTTAAGTAATTGAATTAAGTTTAAAACTTCAGCATCATGATTAATATCATTAAGTCCATCTTTTATGTTAGTTTGACAGAATGGGCAAATTGTAGTTACAATATCTGCTCCACTATCTTTAATCATGTTTGCTTTTTCATTAGCAAGTTTTGAAGCAATATCTGGTCTTCCAGATTTGATTCCTCCACCTGCACCACAACATTGAGCAGGATGTTCTAATTCTGTGAATTCTACTCCTGGAATCATTGCAATTATATCACGAGGATAATCTTTAATTCCTTGACCTCTTGCTAAGTGACATGGATCATGCCAGGTTACTTTGGTATTTACTTCTTTCATTTTTGAAGTATCTAATTTATCAATTAAGAATTCACTGATGTCTTGGACATTAAGGTTAGAACCAAATTTAGGATGGTCGTTTTTAAGAGTAGCTCCACAACCTGCACAAACAGTTATGACTTTATCATAATCTTTAAAGACTTCTTTGTTTTTATCTACAAGTTCTTGAACTACATCAGTTTGACCAGTTCTAAGAAGTGGTGAACCACAACATACTTGTCCTTGTGGAACCTCAATTTCAATATTATTTGCTTCTAAAACATCTAATAAATCTCTACCTACTTCTTGTACTCTATAATCTAACATACAACCAGTAAATAATGCGATTTTTTCTTTAGAGTTCTCTTTCTCATTAGTTTCATTATCTTTTAAAGTTTTATTTCCAACTCTTTCGATTTCTTCTAAGAAACTTTCATCTTTTTTAGGAACAGAACGTCCTGTAGCTACAATATTTTCTTTAAATGCTTTATGTGCTTCAAGAGGACCTAAATCTTTAGAACATGCAATAGCTCTGAGTTTTTCTACTGCATCTCCAAAACTATTAATATTTTTAGGACAAACAGCTCCACACATTCCACAACTTGTACAGTTATACATTCCATTATCAAGAGCATCTTTGAGTCTATCTGCTTCATCTCTTGGATCAAAGTCAAATTTAGCAAAGTTTCTCATATAGAAAGGACCTAAATAGTCTTCTTTAAAGTGTTTTACAACAGGACAACTGGATAAACAGCTATAACATTCAATACAACTTCTGACTTTTTTAGTGTCTTTAATTTCATCATTCATTAATTTTTCATGTGATTTTTCACCATCACATTGTAATTGTAATCCTAATTCTTTTACTTTTTCATCAATAGAACTTCTATCTACAACTAAATCTTTAATAACAGGTAAATCAAGTGGTTCAATTAATCTATCTTCTTTAATGTCTGCTTGACAAGCAAGTGCACCTTGTCCATTAACTTTTACAGCACAAGAACCACATTGTCCTGCTTTACAAGAACTTCTAAAACTAATATCTGCATCATATTTTTCATTAATTGCTTCTAAAGCATCTAAAATTTTCATTCCAGGGGTTTCTTCAATTTCATAACTTTCAATGTGAGCTTCTTCATCTTTTTCTCTATCAAATCTTTTTACATAGACAGTTACCATATTATCCCTTTCTTAGTTAATTTTTATTTATATTTCATCAGTTTGATTACATTTTTATATTTTAGTTTATTTTATAATAATTTATATGTTAATTATATTTAATATTATTTAGTATTATCGTTGAAATATTTAAATTATATTTAAATTATATT
>JAKSUE010000170.1 GCA_024409165.1 archaeon | reverse complement strand
AAAATAAATTAGATAATAAAAAATAAGGTCAAAATATCAACAAAATAAAAAAATATAAAAATAAAAATAATTAAATCTAAAGAAATGAAAGTAAAAAAATAGAAAAATAGAATTCCATTTAAATAAATGGAACAAATGGGATTAACATATATACACAAATTAAAGCTATTACTGTAATAACAACAATAACACCAATATGGACTTTTTTCCAAGCTAAACCTGCTGCAACTAATGCACCTATAAGACCTACAAACCAGTATTGAGTATCAACAGTCAACACACCAGGACAAATTAAAGCAGCGAGGGCAGTATAAGGAATAATATTTAAGAATTTTCCAACTTTTGGACTAAATCTAACTCTACCTGCAAAAAGAGATGGAATAAGTCTTGGAATAAAAGTAACAAGAGCTAAAGCTATGATAAGGAGTGTAATATTCATTTTGAACCTCCTTCAACATCACAGTCAACAGATTCATTTACTTTACACTTATCTCCACCACAATCATCATCAAGATCTTCATCATCAAGAATATACATTCCAATAAATGCACCTATGAGAATAGAAACAATTAATGTCCAACTAGAGCCTAAAATAGCTTGTAAAACACAGTTTAAAACTGCAGTAATAGCTACAACAATCCCAATACGATAATTATCCTTAATAGTAGGAACAAGAATTGCTACAAATAAAGCATATAAAGAAATATTAAAACTATTAGCTACAATTTTAGGAATAACATCAGCAATAAATACACCAATAGCTGCACCTAAAATCCATGAAAACCATGCAAAGAGAGCGAGCCCTAAATAAAACCAAATTGAACTCTCTTTATCTAATACAAACACTGCAAAAGACTCATCAACAACTAAATGTGAAGATAAAACATTTAAAAGTGTATTACTCTCTTTAACTTGACGATAAACACAAGCATTCATAATAAAGTATCTTAAATTAACAACAAAATTAGTTAATACAATAGCAATAAGAGAAGCACCTTGGCCTAACATAGTAGCTGCAATAATCTGTCCTGCACCTGCATAAACCAAAACAGACATAGAAACAATCTGAAGAGGATTTAAACCAGCTTGAGCAGCTAAAACAGCATATCCAATACCCATAGGAATATAACCAATTGCAATAGGTATTGAAGATTTTGCCCCATATAAAAACTTATCTTTCTTGCTTTTAATTTAAAACAACTCCATTATACTAAATAAATAACAATCAAACCTTAAATAATAATTATAATAATAAAAGTATAATTATAAAATATAAAAATTAATATTTATAACTAAAAGTAAATAAACTTAACTAAAATTATAGTTTTTACTAATAATAATTAATAATAAAAATAGATTAGGTAAAAAATTAAAACTTATTTTTACCTTTTAATCTTTTAACATCAAAGACTGCAGTATTAGCTATTGCCATAACAGTCATAACTCCAGCTTGAGTTGGATCAGTTACAACTAAATCTGCCTCATCTGTAACACTTCCAGGCATATTAAGAGTTACAACAATCAAATCTTTCTCAGCTTTAATTTTTCTAACAGCATCAGTAATCCTACCCCCCATTAAAGAACCAGCAAGAACCAATGCTTTTACACGAGGTAAGCGATTTAATGCAAGAATAGCTTCTGCAATATTATCTTCACCAACTAAAGGAATAGTATCTACACTAATACGCTCTCCACGAATATTATGTCTATCTGCTTCGGAAATAGCACCACTTGCTACAGCAGAAACCTGAGCTCCACCACCAAGAATAATAATCCTCTTACCGAAAATATTATTTAAAGAGCCATGACATTGTAATTCTACAACAGAATCAAGAGCCTCAAGTTCTCTAACAAGGGCATCAATATCCTCTACATCATCAAGTTCAAGATTTACAGTACCAAAATCAACTTGTTCAACATAAACATGAGCATAGGATATATTAATACCAAACTTAGAAATAATATCTGTAATTTCTCCTAAAACTCCTTCTTTTTCTTTAGTTTTAAGAGTTAATGAACAACTTTCCATAAAATCATCTTTAATAAAAATAATAAAAATATAATATATTATAATATATAAAAAATTTAATTAACTAATTTAAACAGGAATAATAATTTATTTAACTACCATATCTTTTTCTGCTTTTGATTTAATAACTTTAACTTCAGCTTGTGCTTTTTTAAATTTATTTAAAAAGCTTTCATCATCACTAACAGTTATTACATCAAGTCCTAAATCTTGATGAATTTTAATCCAAGATTCATCAAATACAGGAATTTCAAATTTAATAGTCTCTGGGGTTTTATTAGCTACAATAAGATTTCTATATGGGAAATCTGTTTCAACAATATAACCACCAAGACTTATAACATGATAAGGTCTTAATGCAAATTTCATATAATCACCATAATTGTGTAATAAACCTTAATTTAATTCTTAAATCAATAATCCTAAAACAATTGCAAGAACTCCGATTACAGAAGTAACAAGTACTACAGGGTAGAATTGTCTATTAGTAAATACTGGAGAAAATGCAGAGAATACTCCCATGAATAATATGAATATTAATGCTACAATTATACATATAATGATTCCTAAGGATAATATAGATGGAACTATACCTAAGAAGAGTACAGAGTATAAACAGGATAATGTGAAAATCATGAATCCTCTTGTTACATAAATATAAGTACGATATTTAGAAGCAAATTCCATATATGGACCTTCAATAACGTCTGCTTTTGCTTTAACAATGCTAAATGGATATTCATTTAACATAATCATTAATCCTATAAAGAATACAATTGTACCGAGTACACCAGATAAAGTGAAAAGGAAAGGACCATGAATTTGTTGATATACAACAATATCTCCTAAGAATATACTACCACACATTGCAGCAGGTATAAATAATGCTAAATATAATGGGAATGAACCAAATGCAATCATTCTGAGAGACCTATTAGAACTAATATCTTCAATATAAGAACTTAAAAGACCAAGTCTTTCAGCACCTTTTACATGATCTGGGAATCTAAGACCTGCAGACATTACAGATTTAGATAAAGAACCCATTAAAACATAAGCAATTTCTTCAACTTTTAAAAATCCAACAATAGCTATTAAACTTGCAAATGCTAAGAAACCATAATTAAATGGTATTAATGCTAAAAATACTAAGAATACAACGAAGAAACAAACAATAGGCATTGCTTTATATAATCCAGGAACTGGAGAATTAGGTTCTACAGTTTCTTTATATAAAAATTTAACAGAAGCCCATAATCCAGAACTTGTTACAGGAGGACCAATTCTTTGTTGAATTCTTGCATGAACATATTTTCTTTCAATTCCAGGAATTAAAACTCCTACAAATAGAGCTATAAGTATGAGAATAATTACCTCTATAATTGAATTAATAACAACATATGACATTCTTTTTCCTCAATTTAAATTAGTTAGTTAATAATAGTTAATATAAAAATTATAATTTAAATAATAAATTAAATTACAAATTTAAAATTTTCAATTAAATCTAATGAATATTAGACTGTAAAATTGATTTATCTAATTGTTTACGGCTTTCAAAGTCATAAACTTCCATTGCTCTATCAGAGCAAGTGAAACATGGGTCACATTGTACAATACATAATTGTGCATCTGTAATATGACTTCCAATAGATGCATATTGCATTGCACCAATATTTGCCATAGATG
>JAKSUE010000017.1 GCA_024409165.1 archaeon | reverse complement strand
AATAATTAGATTAGATAACACAAATCTAACCTATTCATACTTTAGATGTGATAAAATGGAACCTAAAAAAATAGCTATCACAAGACCAAAAGACAGATCCAAAAATGCAATAGAATTCATCCAAGAATATGGAGGAGAATCCTATGTTGTTCCAACCTTAGAACTCACTTTAACAAACACAGATTCTCTAAAACAACTAATGGAAGATGCAAATCAATTAGATTGGTTAATATTTACCTCTGTAACCTCTATTGAAGCAATATTTAAATTCTATCCAGACTTCTTAGATAAATTAAACCCTAATTGTAAAATTGCAACAATTGGACATAAAACTGCAGAATTAGCTATAGAAAAAGAACTCCCAGTTGATATAATCCCTAAAGATTACACAGCTGAAGGCCTACTTGAAGAATTCAAAAAAATAGACATAAGTAATAAAACAATAGGAGTCCCAAGAACATTCTCTGCAAGAACAATCCTCCCAGAAGGTCTTGAAGAAATGGGAGCAAAAGTAATCCTTGCTGAAAGCTATAAATCAACCATCCCTAAAGACACATCTAAAATAACAGAACTAATCCAAAAAATAAACAACAAAGAAATCGACGGAATAACCTTCACAAGCCCATTAACTGTTAAAAACTTATTCATTACAGCAAAAGACCAAGAAGAACAAAAACTCTTAGCTAAAAACCTATCAGAAAACACTTTAACAGTCTCAATTGGACCAATCACAGGTAAAATCCTTGATGACTACAATGTAAAATACATCATGCCTAAAAGATACACTGTAAAAGACATGATTGACTTAATGTTTAAAACATTCAATGAAAATTAATTACTATATAATTACTATACAATTACTTTTATATTTCTAAATAAAATCATTAATAAGGTGAAAACATGAAAGAAGTAATGATTTGGCCAATATATTTAGATTCAACTAAATCCTTAAATGAAGGAAGAAAAATATCTAAAGAATTTGCAGTCCCAGAAGTAAAACTCAAAGACATAACAAAAGCTGCAGATAAATTAAGATACAAATACACCATAGAAACCGATAAATCATATCCAGGTGAATGGTATAACAAATCTGGAAGACTTATCATTGAAAGTGATGAATCTAAAAAAGAAATTTTAATGGCTCTTAGTGAAAAAATAAAAGAACAAAGAGCTTTAAAAGAAAACCAAAGAAATAACAACATTAATAAACGTAAAAAGAACAGAAAATAAGTTTTAAAGTATAAAATAAAATTTAAATTATAAATTATTAATTAAATTAAAAATTTAAATTAATAAGTAAACTCAATAAATCTAACTCAGGAGTCCAAAATGGAAAATATACTACCTCAAGAAATGAAAAGAAGATATGAACTTGCAAAAGAACTCATAGAAAACTCACAAGATATTAAAATCTACAGCCACACAGACTGTGATGGAATATCCTCAGGAGCTATTCTTTCAACTATTTTAGATAGATTAAACAAACCACATGAAATAGAAATAGTTAACCTTGATGTACTTGAAGACTTAGCTATTGAACATGAATTAACAATCTTCTCAGATTTAGGATCTGGTCAAAATATTGTTAAAAATGCTAAAGATAATTCTAAAATACTTGTTCTTGACCACCACCCACCTCTTAGAGACATAGATTACAATAAAGACGTTGATTTTACTTATATTGAAATAAATCCTAACCACTATGGTATAAATGGTTCATCTGATATCTGTGGTGGAGGATTATGTTATCTCCTTGCTAAAGAATTTGGATTTACTGATTTAAGCTGGATTGGTGTACTTGCAGCTATTGGAGATATGCAAAATACCAAAACTGGAAAACTTGAAGGTTTAAATAAACACATCCTTGAAGATGCTGAAGAAGAAGGACTTGTAAGTTATATAAGTGATATTTCATTATATGGAAGACAAACAAGACCATTATTTGTAGCATTATCTTATTTTAGTGATGTAAAATTACCTATTACAAATAATAAAAACGAAACAATAGCTGTTTTACAAAAATTAGACATTCCAAGAAAAATTGGAGATAAAACAACAACTTTAAGTGATTTAACACCAAAACAAAAACAAAAACTCTTTTCTGAACTTTTAAGTATGCTATCAAAAGAAGTTCCAGGAGAATATGTTAAATATATTCCTAAATTAATTGTAGCAGATTCTTATGAATTTTTAATGGAAGATGACAATACTTTCTTAAGAGATGCATCAGAATTCTCAACAGCAATGAATGCATGTGTAAGAAATGATAGAGCAGATGTTGCTTTAGAAATATTAAAAGGAAATAGATTAGAATCATTAGATGAACTTGAATTAATATCTAAAGACCACAGACGTTATTTAGCTGAAAATATTCAAAAAATGGAAATGGAAAACCCTATTGTTCAAATGGATAATATACAATACTTTGATGGTACAGGAATTAGAAGTAATGTTGTTGGTACAATAGCTGGAATGATTTTAAGCTATGGAGACTGGAAAAAACCAATCATAGCATTTACACAAGTTAATGATGAAAATGATGATTATAAAATATCACTCAGATGTTCAAGATTACTTGCATACAGTGGAATACACTTTGGATTTATAATCAGAAAAGTTGCACAAGAACTTGGAGGAAACGGTGGAGGTCACGATGTAGCTTGTGGTGCTTACATCCCTCATGATAAAAAAGATGAATTTTTAAAGAGAATGGATGAGGAAGTAGCTGGATTAATTAAAATATGATTAACAATAACCTAAATATCTACAATAATTAAATAACATTAAATAATATAATTTACATAAATTTACTTAAATACATTTTATAAAATATAAACTATACAGGAGATAAATATATGGAAGTATTTAAAAAAAGAGGAGCATTAACTCATTTTCAAATTTTAAGTGAAATCTCAAAACAAGACCCACACTTAAAACAAAAAGACTTAGCTGAACGCTTAGGAATCACAATCCAAGCGGTTTCTGAAAATATTAAAACCTTAACTGAACTCGGATACATCACATCAAAAGATGGTAGAGCTCCATATAAAATAACTCAAAAAGGAATTATTAAAGTCAAAAAAGATGCAATAACTCTTAAAAAATACTCTGATTCTGTCCTTGAAACCATGAATTATTATAAATCTGTCTGGCCAGCTATTGCTCTTGAAAACCTCAAAGAAGGAGAAGAAGTAGGTTTATTCATGGAAAACGGATTATTATACGCAACCTTAGACACAAAACAAAGTGCAAACGCAGATGTATTATCTGATGCAAAAGCAGGATTTGATGTAAGTTTAAGTAATCTCCGTGGAACCATTGAAATCAAAGAAAGTTCTGTCATAATCATAAGTGTCCCACCTATAAAACAAGGAGGATCAAAAGCTGCAAACTTAAACCAAATAAAATCAATCTATGAAAAAAATTATAAAGACTTTGGATTAGATAGAATTGATAAAGTAGCAGCTATTGGTACAATCGCACATGCAATAGCTAATAACCTCAATATCCCTATAGATATTGAATTTGCAGTTACAGAATCAATCCTAAGTGCAAACAGAAAAGGCCTTAATGTCTTACTCCTTGCAGTAGGTGACATGAGTAAAAACATAAGCAAAAAATTAGAAGAAAATAACATTAAAACAACAGTTATTTATGCAATTAAATAAGTTTTAACCTTATTTTCTAATTCTTTTTTTAAAAAAAATAGTTAAATCCCATTTAACTATTCTTTTCCTATTTTTAACACATTTTAACCTAATTCTTATTTTTCCAATAGTTCACCAGTAAACTATTATTTAATAAAAATTCAATTAATTATCTATTCTTCTGTAATTTTAATAATGCAGCAGCAATATCTATTGGATTATAACCTTCCTTAATTAAATCCTCAATTATAGGAACCTCATTATTAATATTATCATGTTCGATTGTATAAATCACATTATTTAAAATTAAATTATTTTTAATCTTATCAATCTGCTTAAATGAAGGTACTTTCTGCTTTTTAATCTCAGTCTTAGCAAATTCCTCAATATCTCTAAGTCTATATATTTCTTTACCTGCAACAAAAGTAAAAGCATAACCTGTACGGCCAGCACGACCAGTTCTACCAATCCTATGAACATAATCCTCTTTATCATGAGGTAAATCATAGTTAAAAACTGCTTCAATATCAACAATATCAATACCACGAGCAGCAACATCTGTAGCAACAAGTATATTTAACTTACCACGTCTAAATTGAGCCATTAACTGGTCACGAGTTTCTTGTTTAAGATCACCATGAATCCCACCAACATCATAACCTTTAGATTTCAAATCACGACTCAACTTATCAACACGACGCTTAGTATTACAAAATACAAGAACCTTCCTTAAATCATAAACACTCATAACAGTTGTTAAAGTGTCAAGTTTCTGCTTCTCACGAGCTTCATAATAATACTGCTCTACATTAGAAACAGTAAGTTCCTTCTTAGAAACCTTTAAATGCTTAGGATTAATCAAATAATCCCCTGCAAGACTCTTAATCTCCTTTGGAAAAGTAGCTGAAAACATAAGGGTTTGTCTCTCTTTAGGAGTAAATTCCAATATCTTCTCAATATCATCTCTAAAACCCATATCTAACATTTCATCAGCTTCATCAAGAACAACAGTCTCAACACCAATCAAATCAAGAGTACCCTTATTAATATGATCAATAATACGACCAGGAGTCCCAACAACAACATGAACTCCCTTCTTAAGAACCCTAATCTGACGACCAATAGGTTGACCACCATAAACAGGTAAAACCTTCAAACCATCAATATACTGACCTAAACGCTTAAGTTCCTTAGCAATCTGAATAGCTAACTCCCTTGTAGGACAAATAATAACTGCCTGAGGAGACCTATCATCAATAAACAACTTATTCAATATAGGAATACCAAAAGCAACAGTCTTACCTGTACCAGTCTGAGCCTGAGCCAAAACATCCTTACCATCTAAAGCAACAGGAATAGCTAAAGACTGAATATCTGTAGGTTTCTCAAAACCCATCCTCTCAATAGCCTGTTTAAGTTCAAAAGAAATCTTAAAATCTGAAAATTCATAATTTTTCATAATAATCATTAATATAGTTTAATATAGTTTAATTAAAAATATCAAGTTATAACTTACATTCTTCACAATAACTCTGATATCTACAACTTCTACACTTATTTGGATTCTTAGTAGCTATAAAAGGCTTAGTTCCCTCAAATAACCCATGCATCCTATGAAGTAAAAACCTAATATTATCCTCAACACTATCATCAAAGTCCTCAGACCAAAATATATTATCAGTACCCCTCTCCCTAAGAGCACCTCTAATCTTACGAGAATCATCACCCATCATATGTTTAAATGCCAAACAATAAGCCCTAACTTGATTTATAGTAGATGGAAAAGCTCTTGTACCAGGTTTATCATCAATAATAACAATCTCATCAGGAGTCATCCAAATCTCATCAATAAAACCACGAATCCCCTCATCAACATCTATAACAAACATCTCACGAGATAAAATAGCTTTTTCTTTAGATAAATCAAATGCCTCTTCAAAAGTTGAAGGTGTAGCAGTCTCTTTAAACTTATCTTCAAGTTTCTGATGCTCACTTGTACCAGTAGTCATAGCAGCAGTAGGTGCTGTAAAAATACCTTTAAACTTCTCTAAATATATACTGTACTCACAATATCCTTGTTGATTTAACCAACTAATAGGGAAATTGTTTTTACCTTCAATAATTTGGACACCTTTAATCTTAGGATGCCATTTAATTTCACACTCTTGTGCATTTACTTGAATCAATTTATTTTCCATAATTTAAATTCTCCTAAAATGAGCAAATAGATAATATTTATAACTTTTATTATAATAATATAAATTTAGCAAATTTATTGTAATAATATAATATTTGTATTAATCATATTTTAAGATTATTAAAAATAAAATATAAAACTACAAATACAAAATAATGAAATGGAAATAAAATATAAAACTATAAATACATAATAATAAAATAAAAATTATTAACCTAAAGGAATATACCTTGGGAGGTAATATTAAAAATGAATAAAAAAACAATATTAAACATATTAATTATTTTAATAATTGGAATAGGCCTTATTTCTGCAAGTTCTGCATATGTAGGGACCGGATTTGAACATCAAATCCCATTTACAAAGTATTCTAAATTAAAAAATAATAATATTTTAAATAAATATAACAACACAACATGTAAAGCAGAAGCTCATGGAATCTGTACTAAAGTTGTTGACGGAGACACTATTTATGTAAAAGGTGTTGGTAAAATACGTTTTGTAGGAGTTAATACACCTGAACGAGGTGTAAATGGATATAAAACTTCAAAAGACTTTGTTAAAAAACTATGTTTAAATAAAAAAGTAAGATTAGACATTGATAACAAATCCAAAACAGATAGATATGGAAGAAAATTAGCTGTTGTTATAGTTGGAGATAAAAAAATAGGTTATAAAAATTTAAATGAAATCTTATTAAAAGAAAACCTTGCTGAAATCATGTTTATACCGCCGAGTGAATTTAATCCATATACATGGGCTCCAGATTCAAGCATTATACAAAGCTTAGGTAAAACAGCAACTAAAAATGCATTAACAAGTTATGTATCAAACAATGGAAAATCAGTTTCTGGTAAATTTGTAGCAAGTTTAAATTCTGATAAATTCCACAAACCAACTTGTAGATGGGCTAAAAAGATTTCTTCTTCAAATAAAATAAGTTTTAACAATAGAAATGATGCAATTAAAAACGGATATCAACCTTGTAAGGTTTGTAATCCTTAATCATCATTTTTTAAATTTTCTTTTTTTCTTTTTTTCTTTTTAAAAATAAATATGAAAAAATATTATAAAAATAAAAATTAACTCTTTTTAAAAATAATAAAAAAATAAGATAAAGCTATTTAAAAATAAAATAAATAGCTAAAATAAAGATTAAAATTAATATTCTTCTTCAACAACAGTAGTTTTAGCAACTTTATCTAAAATTCTTGTATTACCAGATATTTTACCAAGAAGAATATCAAAAATGATAATAACCCAGTAAATTTTAGATATTGATCTAATAAAAGCTTGTTTATAAGTAATTTTAGTATACTCTTGATATCCATAATTTCTTGGATTTGAAACTGTAGAAACTACTTCAATAAACATTAATCTTTTACCAACAGTTGCACCAATAGACCCTTCCATAAGAGTAAAATAAAGAAGGATTAAAATTGGAAGAATAAATATTGCATAATGATAAACTTGGAACATATTAAGATAATTAATTGCGAAATATGCAAGATATGAAAGAATCCACATAAATGCAGATACTACAAAGAAATCTATGATATATGCACCAGCTCTTTTTGCAAATAATCCCATGATTTCACCTTTAATAATTAGAATAAAGTTAAATTAATCCATTTAATAATTAAATTAAATTAAATGAATAAATTTTACTTATAAATTTTAAAAATTTTAAATTATTTAACAAACACGAGGTACAGGATCTGCAATAGGAGTTTCTAAAATTCTAACTCCTCCAATAGCAGTTTCAATTAAAACATGATCATCGTCAGTTACTTCACCAATAATTGCTGCATTTTTACCATATTTATCAGTTTTAATAGCTGCTAAAACTTCTTCAGCTTTATCTGCTTTAACACCCATTAAGACTTTACCTTCGTTAGCTACTTCATAAGGATCAATACCTAACATATCAGAAACAGCTTTAACTTCTTCTCTTACAGGAATTGCATCATCTTGAAGTAAGACTCCAACACCAGATTTTCTTGCCATTTCATTAATACAGTTAGCTAAACCTCCACGAGTAGGGTCTTTCATAGCAGTTACGCCACCAACAGCAAGAGCTTTTTCAATGAGTCTCCACATAGGAGCAACATCAGACTCAAGAGTAGTTTCAAATCCGAAACCTTCTCTGAAAGACATTAAACTCATACCATGGTCTCCAACAGTACCAGTAATAATAATTTTATCCCCTACTTCAAGAGTAGAATCTTTAATAATTTCGCCTTTCTTAGCTATTCCAATACCAGTAGTAACAATTACAATACCATCAAGTTTATCTTGTTCCATAACTTTAGTATCACCAGTAATTACAGCAACATCAGCTTCTTCACAAGTTTCACTCATAGATTTAACAATTTTATCTAAATCTTCTATAGGGAAACCTTCTTGTAAGATCATAGCATTAGAAATAGCTAATGGTTTTGCACCCATAACTGAAACATCGTTTATAGTTCCAGCAGCAGAGATTCTTCCAATGTCTCCACCAGGGAAGAATAAAGGATTTACAGTATGTCCATCGGTAGTAACAACAATCTCATAATCTCCTACAGGTATAGTTGCACCATCATCTAAAGCATCTAAACCTAAACCACCTTCAACAGCTTTCTTAGATAAGTTATCAAGAATGGTTTTAGAAATTAAATTGCCCATTACTTCTCCACCAGCACCATGTGACATTCCTATTTTCATAATATCTCCTTATTTTTTCTTTAATAATAATTAGTAAATTTTAGTTTATAATTCAATCAAGTTTATAATTCAATTAATATTGTATATTAGTATATTAATAACAATATTATAATTTATAACATTATAATATATGTTTTAATCTTAAATAAATATTACTAATATATACGAATAAAATACAGAACATCTAAAAAAAATAGTTATGAAATAATGTAAGTAAATAAGTAAAATAAGTAATAAAATAAGTAAAAGAAAAAAAGTAAAAAATAGCTAAAAGCTATTTAAAATTTAAAACGAAGTTATAATAAAACTCCGTTAATAACACCATCTTGACCAGGTCTGGAAGTTACTTTAGCTTTTCCAGCTTCAGTATCTACAATAGCACCTTTGGTGATGATATTACGTCTTACGTAGTTTGGGTTAGCAGCGTTTTCTACTACACCGTAGATTTCTACAGTTTTAGCTTTACCATCAGCATCAATAACATTAATTTTATTATCTTGAGCTAATCTGAGTTTTTCGTTTCCACCACGGGTTCTGATTTTTCTTAAGGTTTTGTCGCCTAATTTAGTTTCTGCAGATTCTCTACCTAATTCAGATTTTCTTTTTCCACGGTTTGCAACTCTTCTAGCACCAGATGGAGTTCTGGTTGATTTTCCTTGACAAATTGACATAACAATATCTCCTTATTTCTTATCGTAACAATATAATTATAATTTTTAATAAAAATCAAACTTCTAATTTTTTTAAGTTTGATAAAAACACATATCTAAGACTATAAACTAATCTAAGACAATAACACTCAATAAATAATTACCGCAAAATTATTGAGTTAATAAGCAAGTTAATTAATGATTCTTATCGCAAGATTTTATAAGAATAACATACTTAATTTATATTTAAAATCATATATAAATGTAACTATTAATTAAGATAAAAATTACTAAAAATACATAAAAAAATTGTTAAAAATGAATAAAAACTTAATAAAAATACATAAAAATATTTAAAAAAGAAAAATAAAAATAATATTAATTAAAAAAAGAATTAAAACTAATTATTTACATAATAAAAGTAAATTAAATATCATAAATCAAACAAAAAAATTCAAGTGAGGTGTTATAATGAGTGAAATTATGGAAAGTCCTGAGCAAATAGCTATTGAAAATGAAATTAGAGGACAAGTTAAAGAATATTTAGATTATTTTAATGGATCACTCCCTGATAGTATGGAACTTGAATTTGAAGGGTTTTATAGAAGAGGATTCTTTGTAAGTAAAAAAAGATATGCAGTTATTGAAGATGGAACAATCATAGCTAAAGGATTAGAACTTGTAAGAAGAGATTGGGCTCCTGTAGCTAAAAAAACCCAAGAAGATATTTTAATGGCTATTTTAAAAGAAGGTAATGTTAAAAAAGCAGAAAAAATCATTAAAAATGTCTTAAGAGAAATTAAAAAAGGAAATGTTGATAAAAAAGACCTTATTATCCATACTCAAATAACTAAAAAACTTGATGATTATAAACAAATTGGACCTCATGTAATTGTTGCAAGACAACTTGAAGCTCATGGAAAACAAGTAAGTAAAGGAACCATTGTTCAATATATTGTTTCTAAAGGAAAAGGAAGTATTAGTGATAGAGCAGTAGCTTATGAATATAGTGATGGAGTTGAATATGATAAAGATTATTATATAAACAATCAAATTCTCCCTGCTGTATCAAGAATGATGGAACCTCTTGGATATACTAAAGAAAGATTACTTGAACTTGCAGAAGGTGAAAGACAACAAAGTTTAGATGCATTCTTTTAGTAAATAAATTAAATAAACATTTTATTAAATAAAATTGTTTTCTAAAATAAGAACTATTATATACATTAAAAACATAATAATTATTATAAATTTATTATAAATAACAAAAACTTAAAAAGATGAATTATTATATAAAAATGGTGCAAAAATGAATAAAGCTGTGTTTTTTGATATTGATGATACTCTTTTAAATACCTCAGAATTTGCAGATATTGCTAGACGTTCTGCTATTGAAGCAATGTGTGATAATGGACTTCCTGTTGAGTATGATGAAGCATATGATATGTTAAAATCCATTATTAAAGATAAAGGTTCAAATTACGGAGGTCACTTTAACCTCTTAACTAAAGAACTCTTAGGTCAAGAAGATCCATTCTTAATAGCACTTGGAATGACTACATATCACAATGTAAAATTCTCACTTTTAAGACCATTCCCAAGAACAATGGCTATTTTAATCTATCTTAAAAGTAAAGGATACCGTTTAGGTGCTATCACAAATGGTAAAAACATCAAACAATGGGAAAAACTCGTAAGACTTAATATCCATCACTTCTTTGATATTGTTATCACTTCCGAAGAAGTAGGAGTTGAAAAACCAGATCCTGAAATTTATCTCGAAGCATTAAGAAGAATGAGATGTGAAGCAGATAAAAGTATCATGATTGGAAATAAACTTGATGTAGATTGTGTTGGTGCAGTAAATGCTGGAATGAGTGCTATTTTAGTAAATTCAACATTAAGTGATGAAGAAAAAGAAAGAGTAAACAAAGAAGACATAAATATTATTGTTTTAGATAATATTTCAGATGTTGATACTATTTTATAAATTATCTTTAAAAATTAAATTTAATTACTTTAT